>DATHCU010000166.1:0-11997 GCA_035319385.1 Thermodesulfovibrionales bacterium | reverse complement strand
GGGTACCTGACCGATGAACGCATAAGATTCTTCTTTCTGGACACACATGGAATTCAGTACGGCAGACCGTCTCCTCCTTGCGGAGTATATGAGCCGGTGGAATGCCCATCAGGGGCCATCGCGTTTGGACGGGATCCCGATACCTCCGAGCAGGTGTGGTCTTCAATCGTGGGATATCCGGGAGATCCGAGCTACAGAGATTTTTACACGGACATAGGTTTCGACCTTGACGTCGGTCATGTGAGAGACTTTCTTAGGCCGTTTGGAGCGAAGACCTTCACCGGTTTGAAATACTACCGCGTAACCGGAAGGTCGGGCCCTAAGAGCCCTTATGTAAAAGCGCGAGCTGATAAGAAGGCCGCTGAACATGCGCGGCACTTTATTGCGGAAAGGGAAAAGCAGGTGCAGAGACTCACCGAAGAGTTCAATACGCATCCGGTTGTTAATGCTGTCTATGACGCCGAACTTTTTGGGCACTGGTGGTTTGAAGGCCCTAAGTGGCTCAACCGAGTTTTGAGAGGCATAGATGGCAGTCGCGGCAGTCTGAAGACAGCAACCCCTGAAATGTATCTGGCGGAGGTGCGTCGATACCGACGGAAGATTCAGGAGTGCGAGCCTTCATTCTCGAGCTGGGGCGAACGAGGCTACGGAGATGTATGGGTCAACGCCGCGAATGATTACACATGCAGGCATATTCTCAAGGCCGCGGAACGGATGATCTATCTGGCCGGGAGGTATCCGGCTGCCGAGGGGTTGGTAAAGAGAGCTCTCAATCAGGCGGCCCGAGAGGTTTACTTGGCGCAGCACAGTGACTGGCCTTTCATCATGAATGCCGGCACCGCGAAAGAATATGCATCCAGAAGGTTTGAAGAACATATAAGCAGGTTCAGCCGTCTGTACGAGTCGATCCTAGGCAGCAATATTTCTGAACAATGGCTTTCGGAAGTTGAAGGGAGAGACAACATTTTCAGGGATATTGACTATCGCGATTTTGGTTAAGTCATCAGTAGGGTTAACTTATTGATGGAACAACAAGTGTCATGCGAGGGTTATCCCCGTTTCACTGAGGGAGCGACCGGTATGTTTCTCCTCAGCGGAGCAATTTGTCAAAAGGATAAGCCCTCAAGAAGCCGAGAAACTCTTCCAATGAGTTTGAAGATACCGAATTCTTGCTCACGATCAGTGAGAAGTCTCTCACCATCTTCTCTTCTTTGAGACTCAGGAGGCGAAGCGTGCCGTAGTTGCTCTCCTTTCTGGCGGCCCAGCGGGATATTATCGAGACCCCGAGTCCGTTTTCGACAGCGTCCTTAATGGCTTCGGTGCTGCCCAGAACGGTATTTATCTTCATGTCGTGGGGGGTAATGCCGTGTCTTGCGAGATACTTTTCTATCATCTGTCTTGTTCCGGACCCCGACTCCCTGAATATGAAAGGTTCTTTAATAAGTTCGGCTATCGAAACGTCCTTTCTCTTTGCCCACTGGTGCGACGGCGAGACGATCAGAAGGAGTTCATCGGATAGGAGCTTCTTCACTGTCATTTTCTGCCTCGCGACATCTCCTTCAACTAACCCGATATCGATATTCCCGGAATTCAGGAGTTCAATAACGCGCTTTGTGTTGGCGACGAGAAGGTAAAGCTTGATCTTCGGGTGCGTGTTTCTGAAATCAGTTATCACACTGGGGAGTATATAGTTGCCGATGTTTGAACCTGCGCCGATCGTCAGGCTTCCCTTGACCAGGCCTATCTGTTTGCCTATGGCTTTTTCAGCGGAGGCGTAAAGAGCGAGAATTTCCTTTGCGTATTTGTAGAGAACCTCGCCCGAGGGCGTAAGTGTAACCGTGCTGGACGATCTGTCGAACAGCTTTGTCTCGTACTTCTCCTCGAGAGCCTGAATCTGCAGGCTCACAGCAGGCTGAGTAAGATGGATTATTTCAGAGGTCTTGGAAAAGCTCTTTGTCTCAGCCACGGTACAGAAGACTTTTAATTTGTGATCTTCCACTAGCACCCTCCAAAAAACATGAGAATCAAGGATCCAGGCCAGACGACGACGAAATCACCAACTCCGTGAACCTGTTCAAAGTGTTGAGAAGGTATGCAGAGCAGGCGGTAAGCCGAGTTCTGTTGTTGTGGTCATTCATCTTATGCCGGGTATTGCTACCAGGCTATTGCGGTCTCAACCCGTCCCGTCTTCCCAACCATAGTGGCGGAAATCGAAGAGGCGCTTCTCAAGGCGGAACCTATTTGACCTTGCTCAAGGCGGGGTTTTCCAAGCTTGGGTGTCGCCATCCCAACTGGTGAGCTCTTACCTCACCTTTTCACCCTTACCCCGACATCTGTCAGGGCGGTTTCCCTTTCTGTGGCACTTTCCTTGGGGTTGCCCCCAGTCGCTCTTAACGACCGCCTTGCCTTGCTGAGCTCAGACTTTCCTCCCCATCCCGAACATGTCGGACAGGGCGACCACACGCACTGCTCTGACCTATAATATATTTTTATTATTATATAACAAAGACTAACTATTTTGGAACACATATATTTTGCGTGGAGAAGGCATGCACAAAGGGAGAGGTCCAAATGGGAACTGAGCCGCATTACTCATGAATTCAACAGAAAGCCGGAAGACATGTAGCGGCGGAGGGCCGTATGCAGAAGTTTGCAGCGACTTCGAAGGTACGTTTTCTTATCGTATGGAGTGTTAAGAAGGCGGTTCTGCGGGTGGGTTGTAGTATAGGATTCTGCGGCACTGCGGGCAGGTGAAGATTTCGTCGTTCTTCTTCATCTCGACGAAAAGCTGAGGCGGAATATTCATATTACACCCCTGACAGATTTCGCCTTTTGCCTCGGCCACTGCCAACCCGCTGCATGCTTCGACGAGTGTCGAATATAAATAATAATTCTCCTTGGTTACCCCTTCGGCCGTCTTTGACCTTGTTTCCTGCACTTCGGCCAGTTGCCTCTCGGTCGCTGACTTCTCATCCTCCAGTTTGTTCTTCAGCTCAGCTACCTTCGCTTTATCCGTCTTGTATTTCGCCTCTTCGGACTTGGTCTGTTTTGAGACCGCCTCTAAAGCTTCCATAATTGTGAGTATTTCATCTTCGATAGACCACTGTTCCTTCTCGACTGCCTCGATCTCGCCAAGGAGGGCCTGATACTCTTTATTGGTCTTTATGTCAGAAGTGCGGGATTTCAGCTTCCTGATCTTCTCGGCGGTGTCTTCGAGGGAAGTTTCCTTCTCACGCTTCCTTTTCTCAAGGGCTTCAAATTTTTGCCTGATATCCTGAAAAGAGCTTTCAGTCTCCTGCAGGAGAATCTCCGTCTCTTTGAGTCTGCGGGGAAATTCCCTCAAAATATGCTGAAGCCTGAATATTTCCGTATCAACCTTCTGCAATTCTATCAGGCGCGTGAGCTGATCGTTCAAATGGCGATCCTTTCAGTTAAGCAATATAGGTTCAGAACAGTTCCACCAGAATATGGTGGGCCCACCAGGACTCGAACCTGGGACCAACCGGTTATGAGCCGGTAGCTCTACCAACTGAGCTATGGGCCCCCGAAGGGAGAAAATCTAGAATGATCATCGATCAAGTTAGATTGTTTTTTGCTCCCGCAAACTATCATTTTAAATTTAAAATCGGCCCCGGGTCAAGTCTTTTCGATAAACTCCTTCAGCCATTTGCTTCTGGAGGGGTGCTTGAGTTTTCTTATGGCCTTGACCTCGATCTGCCTGATGCGTTCACGAGTTACGTCAAACTCAAGACCGACTTCCTCTAGAGTGTGGGGCGAGTCGATCCCTATCCCAAATCTCTTCCGGATAATCTTCTCCTCTTTGGATGGCAAAGAACAGAGTATCTGATCGATCTTCTTTTTCATGTCGTCCTGGATCGCGGAATCGAGAGGGGACAGCATTGCCCGATCCTCGATAAAGTCCATCAGATGGCTGTCTTCTTCCCCGACCGGGGTCTCTAGGGATATGGGCTCTTTGGATATCTTGAGTATTCCATGCACCTTCTCGACCGGCATCTTGAGTCTCTCCGAAATCTCGAAGGGAGTAGGCTCCCTTCCCAGTTCCTGCACGAGTTCTCTCGCAACCTTTGTGATCTTGTTGATAGTCTCGACCATGTGAACCGGTATCCGGATAGTTCGGGACTGGTCCGCGAGTGCGCGGGTGATGGCCTGTCTTATCCACCATGTGGCATATGTGCTAAATTTATATCCGCGTTGGTACTCGAACTTGTCTACCGCCCTCATAAGGCCGCTGTTGCCCTCCTGGATGAGGTCTGAGAAGCTCAACCCCCTGCCAAGGTATCTCTTGGCTATGCTTATCACAAGACGAAGATTTGCTTCGATCATCGCCTTTCGTGCTTCGTTCACTTCTTTGTCGCCGTGAAGGAGATCGTTAAATGCCTTTTTCATGTCCGAGGCCTTCATGCCTATGGCTATCTCCTTTTGCTCGATCTTCTTCCTGAGAAGCCTGCGCTCCTTCTCCGCGTCCGGTCTCGGTGACCGCGTCTTCTTGGAAAGCGCGATAATCTTCTTCTGAAGGACATCCACCTCCGCTATCGCCTTCTGAAGTTCATCAGCGAATGCATCTATCACTTCATCCTTTAATCTGAGCTCCAGTACCCTTTCCAGAATCTCGCGGCGGTTCTCCTCAAGCTGACTTATGAGGATCCGCGGATCTGAAACGGACTTTCTTGAGGACGCTTTGTTTTTACCGGAGCCGATGACGCGGTGCGGCATTTCCTTTAGTTTCACCAACCATGACCTTCGCTTCTTATCGAGCCTCTCAATCTCCTTGGTGATATCGAAGAATCTCATCCTCTCGTGACGGATCTCATCTTCTGTGGCCTCTTCATTGTTCTGCATTACTTCATCAATCGGGGCCTCGCCGCGCTTGAACATCTTTCCGAGAATTATCAGCTTCTTAAGGACAAATGGGAGTCTGAATATGACGCTGTGGACTTTCCCTCTTCCCTCCTCAATTCTCTTTGCAATCTCGATCTCGCCTTCACGCGTGAGCAGAGGCACACTGCTCATCTCCTTGAGATATATCCGCACGGGGTCTTTCTCCCCCTCTATGAAGTCTGATGCCTTCTGATCTTCTTCATCGTTCAGCAACTCGTCGTCTTCGGATTTCATGTATTTGTCAGCTCTGCCGCCCTGATCGTCTTCAAAGTATTCGAGGTAATCGAAATAGTCGAAATAGTGTCTCATTAACGCACCCCTCTTATAAGTTTCCGCTTTTCTTTCAACAATGAGTTGTGAAGCGCAATATCGTCAGGTTCTGAGGATATTGCTGTAATTCTTCTGTCTTCAAATCTCCTCTGGGCAATCCTCAGAAGACAGTCGGCGATGTTACGGTCGATGGTCTCGGGATCGAACCCGGGATGAAGCAGAACTCCTGTAAGCAGGACCTTTTCAGGCTCATCCGCGTCCTGCAGCAGAAGATCGGCGCAGAAAGTCTCTCCGAGACTCTTTATCTTGGAAAAAAGTGCCTTGACAGTCGCATCTTTCAGATCATCAATCTCAAGTTTTGGCAATATATCGCCAGCTTTCTCGGGGAAGGCCATTATGGCGCTTAAGAGGAGGTGTTCTTCCTGGAAGTCCCTCTTACCCGTATGTGCAGATGTCCCGGATGACTGAGAGGCCGTGCCGGACCTGATCTTTTCGAGTTCACTTCTCAAGAGGTTTTCATGCACGCCGGATCTGTCTGCAAGCTCGGTCATAAGTTCATCGGCGAGGATAAGATCTTTCATCAGAGAGATTATGCCAAGGATCTCTCTGACGGTATCGTTCTTGGGAGATTTCGAAGTCTTGCTTAGGAACTCTACCGGAGTCATGGACTGAGCGAGCCTCTTCCGGAAATCGGAACTGCCGCTCTTTCTCAGATAGCTGTCTGGGTCTTCTCCCTGAGGCAGCAACATCACCTTTGCCCGGAAATCATTTCCACTGATAACCGACAGGGACCTTCTGGCCGCTGCAATCCCTGCGGAGTCGGCATCAAAGACAAGAACTACGTTCTTAGTCAGTACCTTCAATTTCTGCAGTTGCTTTGATGTCAGGGCCGTACCTAGGGGCGCTATAGTGTTCCTGAAACCGGACTGGTGGCACACTATCGCATCCAGGTATCCCTCAACGATGATCGCATAGCCCGTCTTTCTGATCTCCTCCTTGGCGACCGAGATGGCAAAGAGGTTTTCACCCTTCTTGAACACGCTGGTCTCAGGAGAATTAAGATACTTAGGCATGGAGTCGTCCATAACCCTTCCACCAAAGGCAACCGGATCGTTCTTCAGGTTGAAAATAGGGAAGATGATGCGGTCCCTGAAAATATCTCTGCAGTCCCTGCCGTCACAGACCGCAAGACCTGCTTCCGCGACGAGGGTGTCCGCATAACCCAATTTCTTCAGATGACGGAAGAGGCCGTCCCTGTCCCTGGGAGCGTACCCGATACAGAACCTCCTGATCGATTCTTCGTTGATGCCTCTACGCCTCAGGTATGCCATCGACCTGTCTGAACTGAATAAGCTTGTCTCAAAATATTTCTTTGCCTCTTCGTTAAGTCGCAGGATGTGCTCACGTTTTCCTGATGCCGCGTCTTTCGCAAAGTGGGCATCTTTGATCCTTATTCCGGCCTTTTTGGCAAGGTATTCGACTGCCTCACGAAAAGATAAGCCCTCATGTTTCATCATGAAGCCCACTACATCGCCACCGGCTCCGCACCCGAAACAGTGGAAGATCTGCTTGACCTGACTGACCATAAAAGAGGGTGTCTTCTCGGAATGAAACGGGCAGAGACCTTTATAGTTTTGTCCGGATTTCTTTAGTTGAACATAATCGGAAACAAACTCGACAATATCAATTCTTGATTTTATCTCTTCAAGAATTCCGTCGGACTTCATTCGGCCCGTTTCTGCATCAATGGCGGAACCTTCTGAAACCGGAACACTCGGTGATCTCGATTTCGTCAGCCGTCGAGATTGCGTCGAGAAGGAGATTCAACCCGAGGTTGTCGCTGGATATGTGGCCGGCGACAACGACATTCATGCTCGCTTTTTCAGCTTCTTTTCTGTGCTCCTCACTTATGTGCATCCCTACAATCGTGCTTACTCCGCTGTTGGTGAGAGTTCTGAAAATGTCCTTAGCCCCTTCCGTGCCGCCTGTCATATCGACAAAGATCTTTCCCGCCTTCCTTTTCTTCGATCCGAGGACTATCTTGGGACCGGCTCCGTTGGCGGCAGCATCCCTGTACTCGGGAAGGGTTTTCAGAATATCAAGAACGTCCGCGAGGAGATATGGCTTTTCAGAATCAAAGAGTCTCTGCAGGTGATGCGCCACCATGTTATCCGCAGCCGTGTGCATGCACAAGAAAGGAATTCCCAGCAGCCTTGCGGCATCCACAGACCGTGTGTGATTGGCCGGTAGCAACTTCCTTTCGACTTCGCGGATCCTCTTTTCCATTAGAGCTTCGGCAATATTTATGGGAACCCCAAAGGTATTCAATATGTCGGACTGAATCTGCATGACAGAATGCAGATTTGCAAACGCGCTGCCGGAAGGGTGATGCGAGAAGGCCAGGTCTATTCTTTTGCCCTTTGAACGGAGTCTGTCGGCAAGAAGTATCTCGCCCACATCGATGTCGATACCGACGAGAGCGCTCTTGATTTCCTCGTCGCCGGTGCCGAATAGTATCCTCGAATCCGAATACGGATTGTTCAGGGATTCGATGTCAAAAAACTCTTTTTCCCCTGGTCCTAGGCTGTCAAACTCCTTTTTTTTTCGTTCGAGGTCCTTCATGACATGCTCTTTGCCCCTCAGGTCATGATCGATCCCCGCTTGAAAGGCTCTATTATAGATTTCTCTTAGTTTCATTTCTGGTCCATCAGATCTCTTACCCGTTGATTTACTAACTTGCCATCGGTTGCACCCTTTACTCTCGGCATGACAATGCGCATAATTGAACCCATATCTTTCTTGCCGTCTGCAGCCGCTTCATTCAAAGCCTCAATAATGATCCGATCGAGTTCCTCTGGGGCAAGCTGTTGGGGAAGATAACTCTGTATGACATTCAGTTCCGCGGTTTCCTTGTCGGCCAGATCTGTTCTGCCGCCTTTCGAAAACTGCTCGATCGACTCTCGCCTCTGTTTGGCAGCAGTGGAAAGGACGGCTAAAACCTCGTCATCAGACAACTCTTTCCCCGTATCTATCTGCTTGTACTTCAGGGATGCCTTCAACATCCTAAGCACAGACACTCTTAGTGTGTCAGAACTCTTCATCGCTGACTTCAAATCCTGATCGAGTGTTTGGAGAAGAGACATTATTTGACCGCCGGCCTGAATCTTTTGACTGCCTTCTTACGGGCAGCAAGCGCCTTCTTCTTCTTTCTCAGGCTTGGTTTCTCGAAGTGTTCTCGTTTTTTTACTTCAGAGAGTATACCCTCTTTCTCACACTGCTTCTTGAATCTCTTGAGAGCATTTTCAAATGAATCGTTCTCCCGAACCCTCACATAGGGCATCCATATACACCCCTCTCTGTATCAAAATTGAGAATAATTTTAACAGTTCCATATTTTTCCTGTCAATGTAAGTTCTTGCAAAAATTGATTTATTATGATACATTGATCAGTGGTGAGGCTAGTGGCGCGGGGCGCAAAAATTGTCTACTTCCTTTTAAAAACTGCTTGAATAATAAATATAAAATGGAGACTCTTGTGGGCAGGGATAAATCGTTTCAACCTCCTCAGGTAATGGGAAGGAGCCGTAAGATGCTCGGATTGTTCAGAGAGATAAAGAAAGTGGCCTCAAAGGAAGAAGTGGTTCTCGTTACAGGGGAACCCGGAACTTATAAAGAGCTTGTGGCAAGGTCGATTCATTACAACAGTCCGCGCACGGATGGGCCCTTCGTAGGAGTGAACCTCTCGTCGATTCCTGAAGAGCTGAAAGAAGCAGAGGTTTTTGGATACAAAAAGGATCATGGGCCTAACAGGAACGGCAAACTGGAACAGGCCGATAACGGGACTTTTTTCTTGGCCGAGATCACGGACTCCAGCACGAATTTTCAGGAGAGGGTCCTTCGTTTTCTGAAGACAGAGGCGGCTCCGGGTGAGGAAGTTGCCAACGTCCCCAACGTAAAATTCATCTGTTCAAGCAGCAAAATCCTTAAGAAACCGGTCACGAATGGAGACTTCCATGAAGGACTCTACGAAGTGATTAATAAAGTGATTATCGAGATCCCGCCGCTCAGGGAAAGGAAGGATGATATCCAGTTCCTCGGAGGTCTGTTTCTGAAGGAAGCCTCGGAGAGATTTGATACAGGGCCAAAGGAATTCTCGAAAGAGGCTAGGGATTTCATGGCCAAGTATGAATGGCCCGGCAATATGAGGGAACTCGAGAGCACGGTTAAGAAGGCTGCAATCCTTTCAAACGGGTCTGTCATACATCGAAAAGATCTCATGATTGATGATCTGGCATGTTTTTCTATGAGCGAGTTTCTTGAAGAGAAACTCAAGAGATACCTCAGGGAAATGACAAAGCTCGAGAACTGCCATCTTCACGAGACCGTTATGTCCGAGGTCGAAAAGTCCCTCATCACAATAGTCCTGAAAGAAACGAGCGGGAATCAGCTCAAGACCGCGAAGACGCTTGGAATCAACAGGAACACCCTTCGGTCCAAGATCAAAGAATACAAGATCCGAGTCTAGTCTGAGGATGCATCAGCCCATCGGTTGTCAATATCATGAAATTCACTGTTGAAGCACGGGATATAAATTCACGCGCAGGTGTTCTGCAGACGAACAGGGGGTCTATCCATACGCCCGCCTTCATGCCTGTCGGAACAATAGGGACTGTGAAGGCGATGTCCCCGGATGAACTGAAGGAGATCGGGGCGGAAATCATCCTCTCGAACACGTATCACCTCTATCTAAGGCCGGGCCATGAGATAATAGCTTCACTTGGGGGGCTTCACAAATTCATGAATTGGGAGCGACCAGTACTTACCGACAGTGGAGGTTTTCAGATATTCAGTCTATCGGCCCTGAGGAAGATTGAGGATGACGGCGTGCAGTTCAAGTCGCACCTTGACGGTTCGATGCATTTTCTGGGTCCGAAAGAGGCTATGGAGATCCAGAAAGCGCTGGATTCGGACATCGCCATGGTGCTGGATGACTGTACACCTTATCCATCAACACATAAATACGCGATGGATTCACTCTTTCGCACGCTTCAATGGGCCGAGCAATGCAAAGAATTTCGAAATGAAGGGCAGGCTTTATTCGGTATTGTCCAGGGGAGCCTATACGAGGATCTCAGGAAAAAGAGCGTCGAAGAACTCGTGGATATTGGATTCGATGGCTACGCAGTCGGGGGTCTAAGCGTAGGTGAACCGAAAGAGGAAATGCACAGACTGATTCGCTTTACTGCACCGCTGCTTCCGGCTGACAGACCAAGGTATCTGATGGGTATCGGAGACCTTGGGGACGCTCTGATTGCCGTTGACGCGGGTTTTGATATGTTTGATTGCGTGATGCCCACGAGAAATGCCCGGAACGGAACTCTGTTTACCAGCCGGGGCAGGGTCAGCATTAAGCGGGAGGAGTTCAAAGCTGACAGGGGCCCTCTCGATCCTGATTGCGGGTGTTACACCTGCAGAAACTTCTCAAGAGGATACCTTCGGCACCTTTTCATGTCTCGGGAGATCCTATCTATGAGGCTCAATACGATACACAACCTGTACTTCTATTTGAATTTCTTCAGGAATATGAGAAAATCTATCATCGAGGGTCAGTTTCCGGAATTCAGGGCGAAATGGGAACCAATCGTATCGTAAGAGGAGATTACACGTCCGCCGTCAGAAAGGTGCTGGTCTTAACCCTTCTGCTGAACTCAGCCGTAGCCCTCGCCAAGGCCCTCTACGGTTATATGACCGATTCCATTGCAATGACCTCGGACGGGCTTCATTCGTTCATGGATGGGGTGTCAAACATAATCGGTCTGGTGGGCATATGGATAGCGTCCCATCCTCCTGACCGTGATCATCCGTATGGCCACAGAAAATATGAGACACTGTTTACGACTATTGTCGGGCTGATGATCTTCGGAACTTGTTTCCAGATTCTCAGAAGGATATACTTCTCATTTCAGGAGGACCATAAGACGATCGTCACAGGCACAAGCTTTGCGATTATGGCCGGCACCATGGCTGTCAACATATTTGTGATGAAGTACGAAGCGGGAAAAGGACGGCAGTTGGGCAGCAGTTTCCTCGCAGCGGACGCAAAACATACCAGGAGTGACATATTTGTTTCCCTTTCAGTCATGGTCGGTTTGTTCTTGACAAAGCTGGGCTATCATTATGCGGACGCTGTCATAGGCTTTGTTATAGCGGTTATGATAGGGAAAATAGGATATGATATCCTCAAGAGCGCCTCTGATGTACTCGTTGACACAATGTGCCTGGATAAGTCATCCATCGAGTCCGCTGTGAGCCGCATTAAAGGGGTGAAGGGATGCCACGACATAAGGGCTAGGGGAACCGAGAACGAGATATATCTCGATTTTCATATCCTCGTTGACGGGGATATGCCGATTCAGGATGCCCACGATATAGCCGATATCGTAGAACGCCGGATAAAAGATGAGTTCCCCTCAGTCGTAGATGTAATGGTCCACGTTGAACCGGATTCTACTGGTCAGAAGAGGGTCAACTGAATCAGTTCTCACCCATTCTTAACTATTTAGAAAAATAGACGCAGGATTCCTGTATCGCAGGATCTTCACAGTATCGGAAGATAGCGTTCCAGTTCGTACGGATGGATCCTGATCCTGTAGTCGTCCCACTCCACTTTCTTGCTCGTTATAAACTGCTCGAATATGTGGTCGCCAAGAGTCTCTCGCAGCAGGTCGCTGTTTTCCGCAACTTCGATCGCCCTGTTGAGGCTGCCCGGAAGGCTGTCGATGTCGTAACTCATCCTTTCCTGTTCGGACATGTTGTATACGTCCAGCT
>DATHCU010000165.1:0-4477 GCA_035319385.1 Thermodesulfovibrionales bacterium | reverse complement strand
AAGGGCGCTTATAAGAAGACTGAGGCTGGCTGAAAGGCTGTTCACCGATGTCTTCGAGATGCGCGGCGACACCGTCATCAACGATGCCTGCAAGATGGAGCACATCTTAAGTGAGGAACTGACCGACAGCGTCTGCACTTTCCTGGGACATCCCCAGACATGCCCGCACGGCAAACCTATCCCAAGAGGCGAGTGCTGTAAGAAGTACAAAGTGGACGTCGAGCCCGTTGTCACCAGGCTCTCTGAATTTGAAGTTGGGTCTCACGGCAAGATCACTTTTATTGTGCCCACTAAACCATCCAGGCTCAGCAAACTTAATTCACTCGGCATTTCTGCGGGAAGCGTCGTCAGGCTGCTGCAGAAAAAACCTTCCTTTGTCATCCAGATCGATGAGACCACGGTGGCAATAGATCCGGACATAGCAAAAGACATCTTCGTCAAGAAAACCCTTTAGAGTCCGTCCATAAATTTCTGTTCAGATAAGCCGTCATTCCCCGACCTGATCACGGAATCTTCAGCCACATAAAAAGCATTTTAAGGGCTGTTAAAATAAGATCGGGAGACTTACGGACAGGGTCTATGAGCGGAATGCTGCCTGGACAGGGGCAATTCGAGACTGTTCTCCTCAAGCAGTTTTTCATCGAGGAGTACCTCTTCAGAAGGTCCATCAGCAACCACTCTTCCCTCCCTGATGATAATGCACCTCTTGCAGACATCGAGTATCAGGTCAAGGTCGTGCGAGGCGACAATCTTGGTATGCCTAAAACCATTCAGAAGATTTATCAGATGTCTCCTGGATTTGGGATCCAGGTTCGAAGCGGGTTCATCCATGATCAGAATATCCGGGTCCATAGCCATAACCGTGGCAATGGCAACCGCCCGTTTCTGGCCCTCTGACAACCTGTGAGGCGGTCTGCTGCTCAGATGCCTGCATCCCACCATATCCAGGGCTGACTTTACGCGCTCGTCAACCTTCTCCTCCGACAAACCGAGATTAATCGGACCGAATGCGACATCTTCATAAACAGTCGGCATAAACAACTGGTCATCAGTCCTCTGAAATACGAACCCGACCTTTCTCCTGATCTCCTGCCGGGTCTTCCTGGTGAGATTAACTTCTCCGATATCAATCTCGCCTTTCGTCGGTATGAGATGTCCGCTCAGGTTCAGAAGCAGAGTGGTCTTTCCCATTCCGTTGGCGCCCGCTATGCCGACAGATTCCCCATGCAGTATCCTCAAGGTGATTCCTTTGATAGCTTCCGTCCCGTCAGGATAGAGAAAATGGGCGTCCTTCAGTTCAACGATATGGTGGCTCATCTGAGCACCGTACTGAAGGCCGCGCCCATGATATTAACCACGTGATAGCTTCTGAATATGTAGAACATAGTGAACGAAATCATCAGGAACAGGACATCAGCGGCATTGACAGTGTGCCTCCTCAGGACCTTTATCTCGCCTCTGAATCCCCTGGCGAGCATAGCCCTGAAGATCATTTCCGCGCGTTCGATACTCCTGATGAGAAGCACGGAGATGAGTCTGACAAAGGTTCTTATCTCCTTTCCCCTGTTGCCGAATGACCGGGCATCCCTCGCCCGCATCATCCTGAGAGACTCCTCGAGGAGGACAAACAGATAGCGGTAGAGAAAGAGGAGTTGGATCACAAATATCTTTGGCAGCTTCAATCTCTCGAGTCCTTCGCAGATGCCGGGAAATGAAGTGACGGCAATCAGCAGCAGCGCGGTGCTGACAGTGAGCATGTATTTGATGAGAATCGAAAGGAAGGAGAGCCAGCCGCCTGAAACAGGCACTCCGAATATCGTGTACATCGTCCCTGTATCGAACAATGGATTGAAGATCCCTATGAAGACTGCAAAGGGTGATATAAAGAAGATCTTCTTCGCTATTGCTTTGAGAGGAATATTGCCGGCTGTCAGGAGGAAGACCGGGTAGAAAAAAAATGGCAGGAGTGAAGAAATCTCATACTTGGGAAACGAGACAACAAAGAGGATAAAGATCAGCGAAACGATTATCTTTATCCGGGGATCAAGCCTGTGGACGAAAGAATTTCTGTACGAAAGGGTGTCCAGGTACCCGATATTGAAGAATTCCAGATCAAAGGTCACGTTCTTGCCCTGTATTTGCTCATCGCTCTGATCCCCATTCCAAAAACCACCACTAACAGCAGCACCAGACCACCGCCCAGGAGTCCGGAAACGGATGTACCCGTGTCAACTGCAGGCCATGCCGGTCTCTGTTCTTCTCCCCCTTTTGAAGAGAAGGAGTAATCGGGGAGGATAGCGGTCTTTTCCTGCAGTTTCCCGGCAGCTTCCTTGACCGAGTCCGACTTGCCAGTTATTTCCGGCCTTCCGTATATCTTTTCGATGGACCACTCGAGGCCATCAGGACGTGTGGAGGCAAACCACGACAGGGCTCCTGCCGTGACCACCGCCAATACCCCGAAAGCTATGACCACTTTCTTGAGGGACATGCCCGTTGAGAGAGTCTTCACTCCTTCAAGGTTCTCAACAATATCGGGTCTGAGGGACCTCACATAAATCACAATCCCCGCTGTCACGAAACCTTCTATCAGGCCAATGGCCAGATGAATGGGCTGCATAAGGAGCACGAAAGTATTTAAGGGGAGTTCCGTTATGCCCGACGCCCTGGTCTCGAGAACTACCGAGAACGCGCCGAGTTGAAGGCCTATCACGACACTCAGAATCGATGCAATAGTAATCGCCTTTGTAGAAGAATTCCTCCCGACAATAAACTTGTAGATGAGCGGATACGCTATAAAGGCGGGATAGACACCCATGTTCCAGATATTTGCACCGAGGGCGAGCAATCCTCCGTCAGCAAAAAAGAGCGCCTGAATGACCAGAACTGAAGAGATGACAAGAAATGCAGCATAAGGTCCGAGAAGGACCGTGAGGATCATGCCACCCCCTATATGCCCGCTCGACCCGGTTATCGGTATCGTGAAATTTATCATCTGACCCGCGAATATGAAGGCTCCAAGAATGCCCATCAACGGGATCATCTTCTCATCCATCTTTTCCCTGAGTTTCTTGGCACAATAGATCATCGTTCCGAGAGACCCGGCCCACATCGCGCCGCCCACTGCGGGAGAAAGTAATGCGTCTGCCATATGCATAACAGTTACCCCCTAAAAATCGATGATGACCCCGGCAAGGACAGTATAATCCGCCTCTGACTTGGTCAGCCCCGTCTTCAGCCCGAGATCAACACTGAAATTCTCATTTATCTTATATACCATGCCTCCGAGCACGAAAACCGGAGCCACGTTCGAATCCCTGTCAGGGTTCGTCTCGCCGCCGATATCCGCAACAAGAGTCAGAGGTTTTGAAACCGGGTATTCAGCGGCAAGAGAACAATGCCATATGTCCCTGAACTCCCTGCCGTTCCTCGTATAGCCCAAATCAAGGTGCAAGGTCACAGGATTGACCTCTTTTGACGTGAGCAGGTGCAAACTATAAGACGCCTCGCCGTCCCCGAGGCCCTTATCCTTGTCCCCGGTGGGTATACTGATGCCGGGTTTCAGGGCAATGCCAAGGCCTTCCTTCTCGTAGAACCTCCACTTTAATTCCAGTGTAATATCGGAGAGTCCGTCTTCTCTGAGAGTCTCAGCGCCCTCATCTATTCTCGTAAAGAGATAGGGCACAGTCGCCACAAGATCAATATTCTCCCTCACCCCCGCTGTAAGCGTAGCGGCAAGCTGAGTCTCGGTATCCCCGTTGTCATTCGCATATTCGGCGTTCAGTTCGAGATTGAACTTCCCGGTGCCTGTCGTCCAGGCATCATCGGAGATAAGGGGATGCATTGCGTAGGCGTTAGAAGACACGCATAGACTGAGAAGCAGGAGACAGAGGGTGAAGAACTTGCTGACAGAGGCACTGATCTTTGAAACAGGCCGCTTCAGAATCATTTCTTTGCCTTTCCCGCGGCAAAAAAAAAGCCGCGAAAGCGTTTTTGACCTGCTGGTCATTGTTTCGGCCTTCGTGGCGTCGTTACGTCTATAACGTATCACTCTGATACATCGAATGTCAAGCTATTTCAGCGTTATCTTCTGAGTTCTCCTCCCGTCTTTTCAGCAATAAAGTTGACCAGGGACGAATGGACGGACTCTATCTCTTCATCGGTCAGAGTCCTCTCTTTTGAACGGTAGATGATATTGAACGCGAGACTCTTCTTCCCTTTGGGGATACTTCCCCCCCTGAAGCTGTCGAACACGGAGACTCCCTCGATCAGCTCGGTCGGGTAAGAATTGACTATCTCGCTTATCTTTGCGGATGGAATCGACTCATCGACTATGAGGGCAATATCCCGCTCGACCGCAGGAAATTTCGGGATGGACGCATACCGCATTGAATCGGACACCATCGACAAAAGCAGGTCGAGGTTCATTTCGAAGACGACGATATCCGGCTTATGCTTTTTGAGGTCCAGCTTCTCAACT
>DATHCU010000164.1:0-7536 GCA_035319385.1 Thermodesulfovibrionales bacterium | reverse complement strand
GTATGAAATTGGAAAGAGAGGCGAAAAAGAGCTCCATCGTTGGAAGACCGGTAAGCGCATCGTAATACTCCACAGTCTTCTTAGGCATTAGCCGATTCTTTGAGGACTGGATTTGTTTCCCCTTTGATGCTTTGTCTGTCGAAGCCGCCGCAGGATTCATAAACTCCTTCGTAATATTATATAGGAGTTATAATTGATTGCTATCCGCCACTCAGTCTGAAGGCGCATCCGCCGATATTCACCACATCCCTCTTCGGTTCATGCAGCACAATATCAATTGCGGGATGCCTCTATCAGTTTATCTGCCTTTTCTGTATTTATCAACAGGTTTCTTGCGGCGCTGAAAGGTTTGAACATCGCAGGAGAGACGTTCTGAGGTCTTATCAGGCTCTTCGTAGGCAATTCAGAATCGGGAAAGGCAGACATTGTATCTGCCCTCCCGATCTAAGGCTCAATAAAAGATCTGCGCTAGGTGACTATGATATCGAGTGCGCCTTCCCAATAGCCGTGGAGATTGCAGCGCTGATGCGCAACAAGTGTGGCCTTTCCGGACGGGGCCGATTCTTTCGTTAGCACAACGGTAAATGTCGCCTTGGGTTTCAGATATCCTTTGGGCTGAAGATCTATCCTGCCGGCGGGTTCATTGCCTATGTCCAGTGATATGTGTTCTATCCAATGGGATTCCCCCATGGGGTGCAAGACTTCCCCGACGCTCACTTCAACCGCAAACGGCTCACCGGCCTTGACCTTGGCCGGAGCTGTTATCACAGGGGCATGAGATTTCTCCAGCGGAGTCTTATTAGAAGGGTCTTTCACCCTATTGATCGCTTCAAAGAGACTCTGATCCACCTTCACCGGATAATATCTCTCAGCCGCGAATGCTTCTTTCACTACGCCCGCTGCAACTGTTCCAACAACCGCATTTCTCAAAAATGTTCTTCTGTCCACAATTTCCCTCCTATAGTGTTTGACACGTTGGCCTTACCTGCTCCCGGCGGAGAAGGATCTCTATGTCCAGCCGGGTTTCATATGTTTACCCGCTCTAACTTTCCGGAGCGGCCAGAGCCGACTCCACCTGCTTCCAGGTCTTATCAGGGTCATACTTCACCATTGCTCTAGCAAGCTCCTCCGTCTTCGGACCCAGGTCCTTCTCATATATAATTCCCTGCTGGTTGACGATAAAAGTCATTATTCCTGATACGCCGTATTGAGCGGGGTACGCAACCAGACCGAAACCGGATGTCAGCCTGCCGTTCACCAGATACTCCCGTGCTCCGCCAGGCGCGTCACTGCCTTGCCCCTTAAGAATCTTGAAATAGTAACCATAATATGGATCGGGTCTCTCGCCTTTCTTCTTCAGGATATAACCCTCTTCCGTTGCGCGCGCAAACAGCGGTCCGAGGGGACTCGGCTCCTCTCCCGGCCCGGTCTTCCAGTAAAGACCGTCCCTCTTTCCTTCGTTACTGACAAAATGCTGGGCATACTGCAATGTGCCTTCACCATCGCGGGGTTTGCTGGCGTACTGCCGCTGAGCATCGACATAAGCCAGGGTGACCTGGATCGTATTCAATTCGTTCCTGCCCACCCTGCGGTTAATGATCTCTTCCCTGCCCTCTTCCGTAGAAAAGACCCATGCCTGCCCCGATTCAACGATCGGTATCGGGAAAGGGCAATTGTCCTTTCCTATGACAGGCAGCACCGTCTTATCGTCCAGTTTGGAGTACTTGACCCCATCCGCGACAGACTTTACAAAACGTTCACGTGCACGCCTGTCCGCGACGGCATCTCCCGAGGAGATAATGTCTTTCCCCTCAGGTCCGAATATTGCCAGCAGCTCCGAGGTGTCGTTGTTCTTGGCTGCCTTTACAAGGTCCATGAACGCTTCTTCCGGAGACTTGAACTTCTTCTGCCCTGCATCCTGAGCAGAGGAGTCAATGCCGAAGAAGATGACCATAACGAGTGAGAATATTATCGCCGCCAACCTGGAACGGCAGGGGCAAAGGATTTTCTGTCTTGTTCCATCTTTATGCATTCTTCATTCCTCCATTATTAAGAATCCGGCCCTGATCTGAACGGTGCCAAAGAAGAAAACGCGCCATTCCTCAGTGACGTATGCCCCCGCGAGATCCTCCGAATCCACCGCCTCGAAAGCCCCCTCCTCCACTCGGCCTCCCGGCACTGACACGTCCGGCACTGGAGCGGCTCTGGAATCCGCGCTCACTCGCATTTCTTTCAAACTGGCTGTTTGGAGAACGCTCGAAGGCGCTTGAACGGGATCCGGCCGACGGACCTGAAGCTTTGTATCCCCTAAATTCCTGATAAGTACTTGCAGGCACCCGTCCCCTGTTGGTATTAAGGATTGCCTCAGCGCCCCTTCTGGCGGAAGGGGTTGGCAAACCAGCCCTCTCCGAAAGCAGTCCGCCGTGGGACCTGTTTGCAGAATCGACACGCAAGGTCCTTCCTGACTTTCGGTCTTCAACGTGGTTACTTATGAATTTTCCATGATCATGTTCGTGATCATGATCGCGATTGTGATCGTGGTCGTGACGATGTCTGCGCCTGTCTGCATCGATATCGAAGTCTCCCAGGATAAAGTACCCGGGAAACCAGAAATCGGACCACCAAAATGGATAAGGGACCCACGTATACAAATATGCGTAATCCGGGGGCGGCGCATAATAGGTGACAACAGGCGGGCCCTCATCATAGTAATAACTATCTTCTGTAGTGGTGTCAGGATAATTCGGGCTGGCTGTCTCTCCGGAGGCTGTCTCGGATATGCCCGCCCTGACGGGCATATCATACGCGTTCATAACTTCACGGACCTTCTTTACGGCGTCCTCTTTTCGGGCTGTTATTTTGCCTGACTCCGCAGCCTTTCCAACTGATGTTTCAAGTTCGTCCACGATATCGGGAGTGACAGGATAATCGGCAATCCACCCGTTTCTGGGCGTGATATCCAGTGAGGCAAGCAAGCTCTCCGCCTCGGTCTCGCTCTTGGCCTCTCCAAGTTTGAGCACCTCAACCAGTCTCACCGCAAGATCTCCCTCCCGAATAAGCGGCTGCTCCAGCGGCGGGCTCCCGGCCGCCGCCTGCTGCGGCTGCGCCATAACCGGGCAGAGCGCAAGGAACAGGCCGATAACAACAAAGACCAACACTCCGACCAATCGTGCTCTCATAATGGTTTTCTCCTCTCGCGCCTGACCTCCCCAAGTTACTGCGAGGAAGGCCTTCAAAGGCATGCTCTCAAATATAGCAGCCCTATTTAAGAAGAATAGCACATGAAAAAAGGTTGTCCAAACGGCCCCACACAGATAGCGCGGCTTCACATCTCACAGAACCATTCTCCAGTCTTTTCATCCAGACAGATCTTGTGTCTCTCTTCGCTCTCTGTCCTGACTATGAAGAACCTTCTTCTGGCCCTGTCCGAGAGTCCTTCTTCAATCCACATGTCAAGGATTTCGACAGGGATGATCTTCCTGCCGTCGATAAACAAGACTTGCGGTCTTTCATCGCACCGGTACCCTGAGTATGAAATGACCTTGATCTTTCTGTATGGCATTCTGTTCTTGGATATATAGGAGGTTAATCAGATTATAGCAGTTGAATGATGATACGCCGGGGAAGTAGTTGCCCTGGCGCGGGCCGGACAATTTGCGGTTGATGTCTTTCTCTATTGGTTACTATACCGGGGACCGCCGCCGCCCTCTGGAAGATTCCAGACGATATTCTGGAAAGGACATTTCAGGTCGCAGGTCTTGCAGTGCAGGCAATTGCTGAAGTTTATCTTTATCTTGTCATGCTGCAATTCATAGACCTCAGCCGGGCAGAAGAGAGTGCATGAGGCTCCGAATTCTGAAATACATTTCTTGCACAGGGACTCATCCTTGATCTCGATATGGCTTTTCTGTCTTTCGTCGTGGGCCGTACCTGAGAAATAGACGTCGGTCAATTTGCTGACAATGATCTTGTCATCCGCCTTTGGCAATGGTTCCGGAGATGCGCCTCCATAGAAAGTCTTCAAATTTAAAGTTGTCGAGTAATCCGGTTTTGTCTTTAGATCGCCCATAGGTGTGGAGCCGCCGGCGATGATCTGGAACGCGAGGAGAGGCCCTCCGGGGAACGGAACCCCCATAGCCACGGCGGGAGTAAAATTGCGGCTCTCCCTGAGATCGGAATATATCCAGCTGTTCTTCAGTCTTTCCTCGTATTTTGCCAGTTGTCCAGCCGAGAAATCATCGTTTTTGAAGCCTTCGAAGAGGACTTCAGCCGCAAGCATTCCGGATTTCAGCGCCGTATGAAGCCCTTTCAGCTTTCGGGAATCTACAAGATTCGCCGAGTCTCCTATGATCATTACGCCGTCGGAAGTGAGTTTGGGTATAGAGAAATATCCGCCGCACGGCAGGGTACGCGCACCGTAGTGTGTAGGTTTTCCGTCTTTGATTATGCCGGTAATCAGCGGGTGCTGTTTGTATCTCTGGAGTTCTTTGTGCGGATCCAGCTGCGGGTCTTCAGAGCTGAGATGAGCGATAAGCCCAACAGCGACACTGGTTTCGGAGAAGCAATATACAAAACCTCCGCCGGAAAGCCCTTTACGAAACGGATAGCCGAATGTGTGGATACACTCCCCTTTTTTGAGGGGATTGCTCTTCAGTTCGTAGATCTCCTTGACACCCAGTTCATAAATGGACGGGGCCTTGTCCTGATCCAGACCCAGTTTTTCAACTATGTTTCTGCGGAGGGTGCCGTTGCTGCCCTCTCCCAGCACAACGACCTTCGAATTCAGGATATAGCCCGGAGTCTCATATTCGCCATTTTCCTGGAGACGCTTGTCGTCAGTTCGCACTCCGACAACTTTGGTGTCTTCATAGAGAAGTTCTACGGCTGCGGTTCCATCCAGGATCATTACTTTGTTCTCTTCAGCGATCTTCGAAAGCCAGCCGACAAACTTCGATAGTGAGAGAAAATAGTTTCCATGATTATTCAGAAAAGACGGGGTGAATGGAACTTCAACCTTTCCCGTCCTGGTCAGATAGTAGATGGATTCCTTGTCCACTTCCGCATCGATGGGACAACCGCGTTCTTTATGGTCGGGCAGAAGCTCTGTCAGCACATCAGGAATCATCACGGCCCCTGAAATGTTATGCGCGCCGAAATAGGCGCCTTTTTCGAGCACGGCTATTCTGTCTTCGATATCTATTGCCCGGCCCTGCTGTTTGCCGTTTTCGATATCCTTATTATAATTCCGGATAAGATTCGTCAGGTGAATCGCGCTGCTCAGATTAGCGGGACCGCCGCCGACAAAGACAACATCGAATTCGATTGTTTCCCGTTCCATATTTGTTCTTCTGCTAGTAAACCTCAAATTGAAATGATAGAAGGATACAAAAAGTATAACATATCGTCCCCGTGCGAAATAAGTCTTTCGCATTTCCGGGGAACAGCAGCGAGGTTGTGCCATGAGTCAGACTCTGGCGATTCCATGCAGGTCCCGATTCTACCCGCACAAAAATGCAGGCTAAATCTTCGGCAGGTCCTTCCTCACCGCCTGAAGCACGTCCGCATCATCGCCTATGACCTCGAAGGCAGCCTTGAAGTCATCAGGTATTCGGATCGGATTCCCCGTAGAAGCGTCGACAAAGACCCATATCGTCTCAGCCCGCGCCAGTATCTTCTGATCTGATAATCGCCAGAACAGATATCTGCGCGGAGACATACGGTCATTGAAACCAGCGATCCAGGTAAGGAGAGAAATAGAGTCCCCGGCAAAGGCCGGCCGAAGGTACTGTATGGAATGCGACCTCACCACCCAGGTGGTTTTTGTTCTTAGATACCGCTCAAGAGGCCAGCCCTGGGCGGCCGAATGCATGGTAGCAACCTCCTGCATCCAGCGAAGATACTCGAGATTGTTGACGTGGCCGTTGACGTCTATGGACTCACCGGAAACCGTGAAAGAGTGAACAAACACTCCTCGCATCTTCGCTATCCCTCGCAGCAGGCCGTTCCCGTCATTTCGCGAGCGGAAGAAGGCGCTGATGCATACGGAATAACCGGGTAGTACTGAAAGACGTCAAATCTTCTCCAATGCCTGCTTCAGGTCTGCGATAAGGTCGTCTACATCCTCCAGTCCGAGAGCTATACGCACGAGATTGTCTACCATGCCGATGGAATGCCGGTATTCTTCCGGATAGTCAAAAAATGACATCGTCGCCATCTGCGTTACCAGACTCTCGCTGCCGCCGAGGCTGGGTGTGATAAGAAAGAGTTCAAGGGAATCAATGAATCTCCTCGTCTCTTTGTCACCGCCCCTCAGCAGAAATGTGATCACACTGCCAAATCCGCGCATCTGCTCTACAGCGATCTGATGGTCGGGATGAGATTCAAGCCCCGGGTACCAGACCTTCTCTATCTTGGGATGTGCCTCCAACATCCGGGCTACGTTCAAAGCAGCGTGGTTATGGTGTTCCATGCGCAACGCAAAGGTCTTCAGTCCACGCTCCAGCAGAAAACAAGTGAACGGCCCCGGCAGGGCCCCTATCATCCTCTGCGTTCGGCTGAGGGTATTCAGCACTTCCTGCTTTCCAAGGGCGACGCCTGCCAAAAGATCGTTGTGCCCGCCGAGATACTTGGTCGCGGAGTGAATGACGATATCGACCCCCATCTCGATCGGCTTAATATTATAAGGTGTTGCAAGGGTGGCATCAATGATGGTCATAATCCCATGCTCCTTTGCGATCCTTACTATTGATGGAATGTCCACAACGCGAAGGTAGGGATTTGTGGGAGACTCTGTGAATATGATATTCGTGTTCGGCCGGATCGCCTCTGAAATCGCCTGCGCAGTCGGGTCCACAAGAGATACCTCTATGCCGAACTCGGAGAGCATGCCGGTGGCAAAATCACGAGTCTGGCGGTAGCAGTCATTAGTGAAGATGATGTGGCCGCTGCGTTTCATATATGCCAGCAATGTCAGGATCACGGCGCTCATGCCGGTTGAGAAAAGCAGGGCCCTCTCAGCCCCCTCAACAGCCGCCAGCTTGCGCTCGCATTCCTGCTGGGTGGGATTTCCGTACCGGCCGTATTCGTGCTCGCGGACTATTCGTCCCTTGCTCTTGGAACTCATGAATTCCAGGACTTCGGCAGTTGAATCAAAGTAATAGTTCGAGGTCTGGACTATAGGTGTCGAGACCGCGTAATACGCCTTGGGAGTCCGGCCCAGGCCGTGTATAGCTACAGTGGCAGGGTTCCATTTTTTGACGTTAGACGGCTTTTTAGGCATCAGTGTTTCTCCTCTTCTCCAGGGCTTGATCGAGAGCCTTCTTGACTGCATCCACACTCGCAGGAAGCTCGATTGGTTTGTTTGCGAAGCGGCACGGAAAGTCCAGTGTCTCTTCATGGTATTTTACCTTGAAGTCCGTAAACTTCAACCCGTGGGCGGTTGAGATGACGACTACCCTCTCAGACTTGTCTATCTTGCCCGACTTGAGCAGTTTTATCATCGCTGCCAGGGCCACACCCGTATGAGGACAGTTCAGC
>DATHCU010000163.1:0-2410 GCA_035319385.1 Thermodesulfovibrionales bacterium | reverse complement strand
TGGGCTGAGAGCCTGAAGCAGAATACGCTATGGTCCAGTCCCCGAAATTGACGACACTGGAGATTTCTGAATAGGCGATCTTGAAATAACCGGCATCACCCCAATATGTGCTTCCCCAGCTGTTTTTGACTATGAAATACTGACCCGCATCATCGTATCCGACCAGCAGTACCGCGTGGCCACCCTGATAGTCGCCCGATGTGTAGGAATACACGCCCGTTTTGTAATTGTAGAAGTCGGCGTAAACCTGCATGGTAGTCACCAGCGGTCCGAATGTGTTTAGGGCAGCCTTCAGAGCGGAGACAGTGGTGTTTGTTGTGGTCACCCACTGCCATCCGTTTACGAAGTAGGCGGAATTCTGCCAGCCCTGCACCGCATTGCCGCAGAAACCATTCTGCGCGATGTAAGGATAGGAACTCTCAAGGGGAAGTCCGGGGTCCGCGATGTAATCTGAGGCGTCATCTATATATCCTCCGCCGCAATCTCCTGCGCCGCCGCAGGAAACCAGAACCTGCTCGGACAGATCGAGGTTCACGTTTGGTGTGTTATTTGCCAGAAGAGTAGCTGACTCGAGCGCGCCCGTAGTGGCAAACGCCCAGCAACTTCCGCAATTACCCTGGTCCCTGACAGGGGTCACGAAGTTGCCACCGTTGTTCCTCCAATCAAGGGAGGACGGAAGGGGTTCAGCCTGCAGTCTCACGAACGATTCACTGTCGGCCAGAGTCTTAACCTTTGGGGAGACTTTCGGGAAGAATAATCCGAGACGTTTCTTTCTTTCCTTCGGCGTGAGTCTCGATATCTGAGTATCCCCAGCAGTCCATTTTGCGTGCATTGACTTGATCTTTAAGCGAAGGTCTGCCAGTTCACCCGCTGATGCGGAAGAGCTGATAAAGAACAATAAGCACAGTGCGGCACATGCGATCAAGAAAGACTTTCTGCTGAACATTTTGTTTCTCCTTTTACCGAATATCCAACTTGACTACGTATTCTTCTACGGCCATTGACCGGCCTTCCCAGGACCGAAAGTACAGGAACGCTATTTCAGAGCGCCCTTCTTTCATAATCCTGAACTTCCAGCAGTTCGTTACCGGTGAGCCCAGCTTACCGGATGAGACTGCCTTAATACCCTCCGATACGAGGGTTGCATGTGCCGGATCATTCTTATCCAGCTGCCACTGATAACCAGTTGCGCCCTTTGCCTGGAGCTGTATTTCAATTAAATCACCCGGCGCAACCGCAATTTCTTTGCCGTTGCTGTTCTCGTCCAGGACGTGTGTCTTGTGATCTTGCATTTCTTTACCGGGTGTCATTGCGCTGCAAACTCCATACGGGAGAAAGGAAAACCCGAATATTACGAATACCCAAAAGGCTTTGCGTCTCGTCTGATGCGTCCGTAGCGATATGTCGAATCTATTTGTTTCCATATCCCGCGTGTTGGAAGTCGTTAATGCAGAAGCAATCTCCATGCCGGAGAATATGAAGTTTCCTTTAGAATTGCTATTCATAAAAATAATAAGAATCGGCGAGTTATGCCATGAGATAGAACGTTTACCTTTACGCCTGTGGCGGGATTCGCTGTTTGTGTCATCCCGAGTAACAAATAATGTCACGGGTGCCATGATCGCCAGATGGCATTTGTGAATTCCCCTGATTGGGACTATTGCCAAAAGACCTGCCGAAAATACTAATTGCGGGAAACGGCTTTGCGGGTTCAGTTATAATAAATAGTTAATGAAAAAATATATTATCGTTCCCCTTGTGCTCATATTATTCGTGTCCTCGGCAACTGCAGCCGCTTCTTATCCTCTTTATAACCTGACTGTATCATTCGATCTCGAAAGAAACCTCCTGAAGGGAACTGCGGTGATAAGACAGCCGGAGGACAGGGACATTACAATATCTCTGGGTGGCTTGAAGGTTCTGTCGGCAAAAGTAAATGACAGGCCTGTTGCTCCTGATGCCGGTACCCACCTGCTCGAACTGAGAGGCAAGGGCCAGGCAGAGATCGAATATGAGGTGACCTTTGGAGATGCCCGTGAAGACGGCAGCGTCGAAAATGCGGGAGTTGCCTCATCGAACCTTGTCGGCAGTAAAGGCATTTCGCTTACGAGGATGTGGTATCCTTCTGTTTCAGGGTTGGCCATGTATCATCTCGATGCTCTGATGCCTGATGGCTTTACAGGCGTTTCAGAGGCTGAGGACGTTACAGTCGAGTCTTCTCCAAAGGGAAGATTATTTACTTTCGCCTTCCATGAACCGCTGAATGAGATAACACTGGCAGCGGGAAGATATACCGAGTTGAAGGAATCTCTTGACGGGACAACAGTCCATGCCTATTTCTTTCCTGAAGATGCTTATCTTGGAAAAACCTACATCGACCACGCAATGAAATATATGAAGATGTATTCCG
>DATHCU010000162.1:0-5660 GCA_035319385.1 Thermodesulfovibrionales bacterium | reverse complement strand
CCCCTGTTGGCAGTTTCCCCCTGCAGCCATCCTCATCCTCAGCCTGGGGCCTGAGGCTCGATCAGTCTATTTCTTTAGGAGGGCAGGAGTTTGTGAACTTCTCCATATCTGAAAATGATATTGAACTGAAGAGGAGTAATTTTCTCGCTGCCAAAGAGTCGTATCTGCTGAATGTGGCATCAGCTTATTATGACGTACTGAAGGGAGTCAAGTCTGTCGAGATAGCAAAGGCCAATGTGGAGAGACTCACGAAATACAGGGACGCGGCCAATGCCAGGCTGAAAGCCGGAGAGGTGACAAGGACAGTCATACTGCGGGCAGAGGCTGAGCTTTCGGGTGCTCAGGCCGATCTCGTGAGGTCTGAAAACCTTCTGAAATTCTCGACGGCCGTTCTTGCCAGGGTTGCGGGAATCAGCGGAGAGTTCGAGATAAGAGAGAAGGAAGCAAGCGAAAGCAGAATGAATTCGGAAGAGCCTGAATCCCTTGAATCCCTCAAGCAAAGGACACTCGCAGACAGAGTTGAACTCAAGGCTGGAGACATGCAAAAGAGGATAGCATCCGCTCAGGTCAGACACGCAAAAGGGTCTTTTCTTCCGACAGTTTCTCTGGCCGGGGTCTACACAAAGATGGATGAGGACCCCTCATCGTCTTTTGTTAATAAGGAAAGTGCATACGGGACGCTCAGCATAAATTTCCCAATCTTTGAAGGCGGACTCAGGAGGGCTGAAGTGAGGGAAGCGGAGGCCAGGCAAAGACAGGCAGAACTCCAATTTGAAGACCTGAAAAAATCAATCGATATCGAGGTTGAAAGCGCCTATCTTGATCTCAGGACTCAGGCGGAGACGCTGAAGTCTCTCGCGGACCAGGTGAAGTTTGCCACGGACAATTATAACGCGGTCTCGAAACAGTTCGAATACGGTCTTGCCAACAGCATAGATGTGATGGATGCTAATACCCTCCTCGTGACATCGGAGAGACAGTTGGCCGAGGCGAAATATAATTATCAGCTGGCAGGACTGAAACTGAAGAGGGCTACCGGGACACTTTTGGCCACTGTGAACACCAAACAGCAGGCAGTGCACGAATAGTGAGACACAGCCGGCGCAGAGCAAAGTCAAAGGCCGATGCCAGGTATGAACGGGAGAATAAGTAGAATGATAAAGAGACTGTCCTGCGCAGTTTTGTACGGTTCGCTGCTTCTCTGTTATCTGTTCTTCGTTGGCTGCGGTAAGACAGAATCCAGGACTCCGAAGGAAAAGACGATCAATGTTCTTGCACAGCCGGCTGAGCAGAAATCCCTGAGGCCTTTCATAGAGACAATCGGCACTCTGAATCCTGATGAGGAGGTTACCGTCAGCTCCGAGGTTGACGGGATTCTTAAAGGCATTGTGGTGGACGAAGGGGCAGCGGTTGCGAAGGGAAAGACACTTGCACTCATTGACGACACCGACTATGCCCTTGAGATGAAGAGGGCGGAGGCCGCGCTGAAACAGGCAGAAGCCACACTGGCCAACACAAAGCTCGAGTTTCAGAGAAAAGACTCGCTCTATAGAGAGCAGCTTGTGACGCAGCAGCAGTATGACGATGTCTCTACAAGACTTTCTCTCGCAGAAGCCGAGGTGGAAAGGGCGAAGGCTTCCCTATCCCTTGACCTGCAGCGTCATACCAGGACCAGGATATCTTCTCCGCTGTCTGGAATCGTAAAAGAAAGGAAGGTTGAGAGGGGCAACTTTGTGAAGAATGGCACGCCGCTCTTCACCGTTATACGGACAAATCCACTCAAACTGAATTTCACCGTGAACGAGAAAGATGTCGCGAAATTGAGGACAGGGCAGGAAGTGCTTCTCAGGGTCGATGCCTATCCTGATAAAGAATACAAAGGTAGGCTGAGCATAATCTATCCCAGCCTTGAGGAACGGACCAGGACGTTGAAGGTCGAGGCGCTAGTTCCGAACAGTGATGGGATGCTGAAGCCGGGGCTGTTTGCGCATGTGACCCTGTATACCGGTCCGGCCAGGGATACTGTGCTCGTCCCTGCAACATCCCTCCTGTACGAAGGCGAAAAGATAAAGGTCTTTGTCGTTGAGGGGAACGTTGCCAGGGAGAGGAATGTGACGGTAGGGCAGAAATTCACATTTGCGTCAGGTGAAGACGTGCGGTCGCAGTCGAGATCAACCCGCAAGGAATTCACAGAGCTTACAGAAGGTGTTAAGGCCGGGGAAATGATCGTGACTGTCGGGCAGCAGGGCCTCTTTGAGGGCGCGAAAATAACAGTGAGCAAAGAGTGACAGTGACAATGAACTCGGCAGTATTACGCTCCGCATGTCCGAAATGACCGGAAGACTTTGAAATGCTGCATGAGTTATTCAGTGTCCATCCTGCGGCACTTTCTGCCGTAATACATTCCTGATTGAGATATGAAGATATCAGTTAAGGATGCATCAAGATTTTGTCCCTGCCTCCAGGTGAATCGACATGTGGCTTGCTGATATATCCATAAAGAGGCCTGTATTTGCCACGATGATCATCCTCGGGCTAGTTATCCTTGGGATCGTAAGTTACCCGAGGATAGGGGTTGATCTCTTCCCGAAGGTTGAATTCCCGATAGTCAACATTACCACCACACTCAGGGGGGCCAATCCCGAGATCGTCGACATAGACGTGACAGATCAGATAGAGGGTGCTGTCAATACTATCAATGGCGTGAAGAGTATTATCTCGACGAGTACAGAGGGAGTCTCTGTTGTATCCGTCGAATTCGTGCTTGAGAGGGATATTGACGTGGCCGTGCAGGATGTGAGGGAGAAGTTGTCGGTGGTCAGGGGGAAACTGCCTAAGGATATCGATGAGCCCATAATTGAGAAGGTCGATCCGGACGCGACCCCCATAATGTGGTTTGGGCTTTCAGGTGACAAGTCCATCAGGGACCTTTCGATCTATGCGGACGAGGTGCTGAAGGAACAGTTTCACAAGATAACAGGGGTTGGTGCCGTCAATCTTGCAGGACTCAGGACGAGGCAGGTGAGGCTATGGCTTGAAAGGGACAAGCTAAACGCATACGAGATAACCGCGCATGACGTCATAAACTCCCTGGCGAGAGAGAATATCGAACTGCCGGGCGGCAGGATTGAGAGCGGGACGAAAGAGTATGCCGTCAAAGTTAAGGGTGAGTTCCCTGATGTCCAAAGGATCAATGATCTTATCGTCTCATACTTCAAAGGGTCGCCGGTAAGGCTCAGCGATGTGGGAAGGGCGGAGGACTCGATGGACGAGAAGAGGTCCATCGCCAGGTTTAACGGTCTTCCAGCTGTGGGACTCGGTATTCAGAAACAGTCCGGCACGAACACTGTGGAGACGATAGACAGGATCAAGAAAGAGCTGGTCGGTATCAGGGAAACTCTGCCGCCCGGCATGAAACTCGATATATCGTTCGATCAGTCTGATTTCATAAAGAGGTCAATCCGCGAAGTGCAGTACCATATGATGTATGGCAGCGTTCTGGCCATTTTCATAGTGTTTCTATTCCTCAAGAATGTGAGGACCACCCTGATCAGCGCTCTGGCAATTCCCACGTCGGTTATTGCGACCTTCTCTATTATGAATCTGTTTGATTTCACGTTCAACAATATGACGATGCTTGCACTTTCATTGTCTATCGGCATCCTGATTGACGACGCCATAATAGTCATAGAAAACATTCACCGGCATATCGGTATGGGCTTGTCTCCGGCAGAATCCGCATCTTTTGCAACAAAAGAGATAGGGCTTGCTGTTATGGCAACCACCCTCGCAATTGTAGCCATATTCCTGCCGGTTGCGTTTATGAAAGGACTTGTAGGAAGGTTCTTCGTGCAGTTTGCTCTGACGGTAGTCTTTTCAGTCCTGGTATCTTTGTTTGTGTCTTTTACCCTGACTCCTATGATGGCGTCCAGGTTTCTGAAAGCGCACAAAAAAGAGGGGGATCTACCCCTTACAGATACACTCTCCCATCCCACCCTCGACAAGGGGGGGAGTTCACAAAGGTCTACTCTGGCAAAAGGGGATCTAGGAGGATTTTCCTTGAAATCCATCACGGAGCCACTGCGGGCCGTCTTCTCAAGGCTTTCCGAGAGGCTGGAAGACTGGTATAGAAGAACTGAAGAAAATTACAGGGAGTTGCTGAAGATTGCTCTCAGCCATAGAGCTCTCGTAATTATTGCTGCTACTATAATTTTTGTCTCGAGCATGTTTCTTACGGTATTTATGGGTAAGGAATTCGTGCCCCCTGAGGACCAGTCGAGGTTTGTACTGAGACTCAAGGCCCCGATCGATTATTCTGTGGATGAAGTGGACCGGATGTTTAAGAAGGCTGAGGATGTTGTACGGTCTACGCCGGAGGTGGTCACCTGTTTCTACGCGCAGGGATTCACGATGGGACAGTTAAACAGGGGGCTTATGTTTATATCTCTCAAACCAAAATCCGAAAGGAAAAGGACCCAGCAGGAGATAATGGCTGAGGTCAGGAGGGAGATCAGGAACATCGCCGGACTGGACGGGAGCGCAGAAGATGTCTCGCTGATCGGCGGTGGTGTGAGAAATGTCCCGATCCAATATTCGATAAGAGGCTCTGATTTATCATCCGTTGAAGCGTATTCAAAGAAGATTGTCTCTGAGTTCTCCAAAGTGCCGGGCGTAGTGGACGTCGATACATCCCTGGAGTCAGGCAAGCCTGAAATAAGGGTTTATATAGACAGGGACAAGGCAGCCGACCTTGGGGTTGATGTCGCCTCTGTGGCCGAGGCCGCGAATTTTCTTATTGGAGGAGAATCAGATATTTCAAAATTCAAGGACGAGGCCAGAGGAAGAAGGTACGACATAAGGGCGCGGCTGACTTCGGAGGACAGGTACAAACCAGGCGATATCGGCAGGATATTCGTCAGGTCAAGGGACGGCAGACTCGTGGAACTTTCCAACATAGTCAGCATACAGGAGGCGGGAGGGCCGAGCGTCATCAACAGGGTAGACAGGCTTAGGGCTGTGACGGTGTTTGCCAATATGGAACATATACCTCTCGGACAGGCCAAATCGTCACTCGATTCCATATCTGCTAAAGTACTTCCTTCTGGTTATTCCGGCATGTATAAAGGCGTTGCAGACCTCATGGGCGAGTCTTTTTTTTACCTCATGTTCGCAATCGTCCTCGGAGCTGTATTGGCGTACATGATCCTTGCCGCCCAGTTTGAGAGCTTTGTCCATCCGATCACGGTCCTGCTTTCGATGCCGCTGTCTTTTATCGGGGCCTTTGGAGCTCTATTCATAACGGGCAATACCATCAATTTGTTCAGCCTTATAGGTCTCATCCTGCTCATGGGCCTTGTAAAGAAGAATGCCATTCTTCTTGTCGATTATACTAATACGCTGCGCGCAAGGGGAATGTCGAGGAGAGAGGCGATACTGAATGCTGGGCCTGTCAGACTGCGTCCTATACTTATGACGACTTTCGCGATAGTCTTCGGTATGCTTCCGATTGCCTTAGGCATCGGAGAAGGCGCGGAGACAAGGTCGCCGATGGCGATAGCCACTATAGGCGGTCTCCTGACATCTCTTCTTTTGACCCTTGTCGTAGTGCCTGTGGTCTATGATTTGTTTGATGAGCTACAATATAAACTGAAAAAGCATTA
>DATHCU010000161.1:0-6213 GCA_035319385.1 Thermodesulfovibrionales bacterium | reverse complement strand
AAGGCTTTACAATATCTGTAAATGCAACTCCTCTTCCTTCGGAGGGAGAGGAGTTGCATGTTGCTGCAATCAATACTGATCAGGAGATGACCAAAATGAAGGAAGAGCAAGCTGCCGAAAGGAGAGTCCTGGTCCTCGGCGTGGGCAATGTACTGCTGTCCGATGAAGGCGTAGGAGTGCACGTTGCAAATGAGCTTATGAAGAGAGAGCTTCCTTCCAATGTCTCGGTCGTCGAGGGTGGAACCGACGGGTTCAGGCTTCTGAACCACATAACAGAAGCCGACCGGCTAATTGTTGTTGATGCGGTGAGAGGGGGAGGCGAGCCGGGATCGATATATCAGTTTGATATTGATGATGTCAGAAATACTCCCTCGGGATTCAAAACGTCCGTCCACCAGATAGGGATTCTCGAGGTCATCGACCTTTCCGGCCTGATCTGCAAGACCCCTGAAACAACGGTAATAGGGGTTGAACCAAAATCCCTTGAGATGGGCCTGGAACTGTCGCCGGAAGTGCAGGCGAAGATTCCCAGAGTGATAGAGCTAGTGCTGGAAGCCCTCGAAAATTAGGTCTGTTTCAGAGAATCGATTTGATCGTACCACCAGTCCAATGCGACGCACACCTGCCGCAGCCGAAATAGATTATAATTAATAAGATGTCCAGAAAGCTGCTCATAATACTCGCATTCGTCTCAGTGATAACAGGGTTCATCGGTGGATTCCTATACTGGACCTTGTCAGACCTTCCAAATATAAAGCTTCTCGAAGAGTATGCGCCCCTGGAGTCCTCAAGGGTCTATTCAACCGATAACAAGGTGCTTGCCGAGTTGTACGTCGAGAGACGGACATTTGTACCTTACTATGAGATACCCGACCACGTGAAGAAAGCGTTTGTCTCTGTAGAGGATGTCAGGTTCTACAACCACCCCGGAGTAGATATTATAGGGACGTTTCGCGCTCTGTGGCACGACCTTAGGGCAGGCGGTGTGGTGGAGGGCGGCAGCACTATCACTCAGCAGCTTGCGAGGATGCTGTTTCTGAAGCCCGACAAGAGCATGCAGAGGAAGATCAAGGAAGCGGCCTTATCGATTAAGATCGAGAAGCGCTATACAAAGGATGAGATACTCGGCATGTATCTCAATCAAGCTTATTTTGGAACAAGAGCATACGGCATAGAGGCTGCTTCGGAGACATATTTTGGCAAGTCCGCGAAGGACCTTTCGGTAGCAGAGGCGGCGCTGCTTGCATCGATGCCCAAGGCGCCCTCGGTCTACTCTCCGTTCAAGAATCCCGGAAAGGCGAGGGACAGAAGGTCTATTGTTCTGCGACAGATGCTCGACAACGGATTTATCAAGGAAGCGCAGTATAAGGAAGCAGTTGACGTGCCTATGCCGACGATCCCGCATATGAGGAAATACGATGCTCCTTATTTTGTGGAAATTCTCAGGCAGCAGCTCGAAGCCAAGCTGGGGAACGAACTTTACACCTCCGGATACAAGATAATGTCCACGATTGACTCAAGGATGCAGCAGATAGCAGAGGAAGAGGTCACGAGGGGCATTGCGACAGTCGAGAAAAGGACTTCCCCCGGGGTGGAAGCAGCGTTGGTGGCAATAGACGTCAGGACGGGTGAAATCAAGGCGCTGGTTGGTGGTTCCGACTTCTGGAAGATGCAGTATAACAGGGCCACGCAGGCCCAGCGGCAACCCGGATCGGCATTTAAACCTTTCGTGTACATCGCTGCCATCGAAAACGGAATGACTGCTGACGCATATGTGACTGATTCGCCGATATCGTTCCCCGGAGCCAGGGCGGGACAGAGATGGGCGCCGCACAACTATGACGGGAAATATTATGGGAGCGTCTCACTGAAGACGGCCCTGGCAAAATCTCTGAACTGTGCAACCGTCAGGCTTGCAGCCAACGTTGGAGTCGATAATATCATCGAGATGGCTCAGCGGTTGGGCATCCGGAGCAAGCTTCAGCCCTATCTCCCTATTGCCATAGGAGCTTCCGACGTTACGTTGATGGACATGGTCTCTGCGTACTCGGCTTTTGCCACGGGTTCACTTCCAAAACCAATCTTTTACGACAAGATATTGAATAGAGACGGGATCGTTGTGGAGGAGATACATCCGGATCTCGAAGAATTGCTTTCAGAAGAAGATGCCGAACAGATGAAGGTGCTTCTCAAGGCCGTCGTCGATGAGGGAACCGCAACCAGGGCCAGGGAACTGAAGCGGCCTGTTTATGGAAAGACAGGCACAACGAATGATTACACCGACGCCTGGTTCATCGGGTTTGACGACAGGCTGGTTGTAGGCGTCTGGGTTGGAAGGGACAGCCACAAGCCGATAGGCCCGAAAGAGACGGGGGCACAGGCGGCGCTCCCGATCTGGATCGAATTTATGAAAAGAGTGCCTCTACAAACTCTTTCGGATGAAAATCCCTGAGGTCCTCTATCCCCTCTCCGACGCCGATAAGCTTGACCGGTATTCCGAGATCCTTCTTTATCGCAAATATGATTCCGCCCTTTGCCGTGCCGTCAAGCTTTGTTAGTGCGATGCCCGTAACGCCGATCGTCTTATCAAATATCTCGGCCTGACGAAGCGCGTTCTGTCCCGTAGTGGCATCGACGACCAGAAGGGTTTCCTGAGGGGCTTCAGGCATTGCCTTCTGAATTGACCGCTTGACCTTCTTCAACTCTTCCATAAGATTACTCTTGGTGTGCAGACGTCCCGCCGTATCTATGATGACGACATCTATGTCCCTGCTCTTTGCTGCAACAATAGCATCGTAGGCTACCGCGGCCGGGTCTGAGCCGGGCTGGTGCTTGACGAATTGAGTGTCCGCTTGCTTTGCCCATATTTCCAGCTGCTCTATAGCAGCCGCCCTGAAAGTGTCGCCCGCAGCAAGCAATACCGAGAGGCCCTGCGATCTGAACCTGCTCGCCAGTTTCCCGATAGTAGTCGTCTTTCCCACGCCGTTGACCCCTATCGCAAGGATAACGTAAGGATGTGGAGCAGATACGGCAAGCGGCTGAGCATCTCCAAGCAGGATTGACATTTCGCTCTTTAGAAGTTCCTTGGGAGATTCGCCGCCGTTGTCACCCTTCCTGGACCTCTCGCGCATCGCCTCGATAATCGCCGATGCGGCCTTTGTTCCCACATCGGACATGATCAGCGTCTCTTCGAGTTCCTCCAGAGTTGCATTGTCTATCTTTCTGCCGGCGAATATATTTTCGACCTTTTCGATAAAGCCCTGTCTCGTCTTAACGAGCTTTTCCTTAAGCTTGTCAAAAAACCCCATCTTTCCTCCTAAATATGAAAAAAGGTAAATCTCATCCGTAAGGATAACTGACGGCTGCATCCCTTGCCGAACAATGAAGGATGCGCCGCCGCACACCGAATCTGTCATTTTAATTCGTTTAGCCGCGAATAAGCAAATGGTCTCCAACGCGTCCGCTGAGTTATTTTGCCTGCCGGCGCCGAATAACCGGGTGGATCAAGAACCAACACCAAATAATAACCAAACACAAAATTACGAGCTCCAAATAGAATCCAAGCGTCAATCACCATTGCTCCGGGCATTCCGACTATGGAAGAAGCTTTACAAAGGAATAAAGCTGATGCTATATTATAGCGCCTTTTGTCAGGTGACCGACTTGCTGACTTGCTCGACAATTGCGTGCATGCTTGCGGAGACGCTGCAAGGAAGAGCCCTTGATGGCTTTCCGAAGATGCCTTGCTTGTATATGGAATGTGGTGAGCGTATTTATGGATATTGAGGATTACCTTGAATCTGTTACCAATCTGTTACCTCGTGGCTGGTAATATTTTTGTCGACAAGAAGCCGTCGACAACAAACAAAGGATTGACGCATATCAAAGGAGGTTTTCAAATTGTATTATTCTCTGAAACCAAAAATGTGGCTTGCAATAATAACCCCGAGAAGATTTACTTTGCTAATCAAATACCTACATGGAGGATAATCGAGAATGAAGAAATTATGCATTCTGCTCACAGTAGCAATATTTTTTACGGCCTGCACTCACGAATTAAGAGTAACGAATGAAAACATGTTCAAACCATCCCAAGTTGCGTCAGGAGATCCTGTGAAAGTCGGTTTTCTACCGACTGACGATAAGCTCCTGAATTCTGTCATAGATGAGATCCGACTTAGCACGTCGATTAAAGAAGTAAAGAAGAATTGTGCAGTTGGCTCCGGCGTCGACGCAGACTATATCGCGGGTCTCTCCGAGAACATGAAGTTCCGGGCATCAGGACAGAATTTCTTTATAACTTTTCCTGGTTTCATCATATTCGCCCATTCTCTCGTCGGCTACAAGTATTATGTTGATATAGATACAAATTCCAAAATATTGGATCCCGGAGGCAAGATATTGAGTGAAGCCTTGATTACCACGCCCTACGAGATCAGGTACACAAGTTTTGCAAGGGGCGCAGCTACATCATTGATCGGCTGGTTTACTCCGGGCTTCGGAGCGCTGGATATCATACCGGGAGCCATGTTCGCTTCAAGTTATGATGAAAGAGCGACATATCAGTTCATTGAAAGGGTGAGTCCTTCTTACAAAGCATACGTGAGCAGCAAGATCCTTGAGCAGATAGCGGAAGTGCGGAAGACCGGCGCTTCTGTTCGTGTGAGTCTCAAAATGGAACCCGTTGTCATAGGCGGACCCGCTGATGAAGATGTGTCAAGCGCATCAGATAACCGGATGTTTGCCGTTCATGTTATGAAAGTTGAAGGGAACTGGATGATGCCGTATTACGATATCCAGAGAGAGGTTCCCGATAAGACCCTGGATTTATTGGACGATATCAATAAGCGCAAGCTCTCTGTAGACTCGAAAAGCCTCAGAGAACTGCTTCTCGCCCTCGGTGTATCGGATATGCATTCCCTTGCAGATATAGCTGACGTTAATATCTATTCACTCCGCGGTGACCGCATGGTTACGTTGTTCGAAGGCTCCGGACCGTTTTCCGAGTCGAATCTTGCCGTCTCTTATTAGTCAAACGCTCTTTGGCCCGCCGCCGGATCAAAGTCAGATCCGGCGGCGGCGCCCATTCTTCTTCGGCTTCTTCCTGTTGTACAGTTCTGTGATATTCAGCAAGACTGAACGTCCTCAACGACAAATCTGATAACCGAATCCTCGCATGCGCTGTGGAGTCAACGATGTAGAGCAGGGGACGTCCGAAAAAAGAGGTGCGGGCATGAGAAAAGTAGCCTGTCCCCTGTGTCTTCGTGTAGGTGCTCTTAATGAAACTCAGGAAGACATGATAGAGCTTGGCTTTGGCGAGCAGATGGAAGATTGCAAGGGATGGGCAGGAATTTAAGTGAACGGTATTGAGCTTATAAGGCATATTCACAATACCATTTTTAAATGGGATTATTTTCTCATTGTATATATAGTTCTTCTCACACTGGATACCCTTTTGCTTACATGTGCAAAAAAATATAACCCGTCGACAGTAAAGTAGATATTTTAGGTTGCATGAAAAACACGGTTTTATGAAGGCAACCCTATTGAAGACACTCTTTATATGTATTGATATGTATATCTTATCGTCAAACCGTGTAGCAGGAGCGTTTACCGCTGGTATTCAACTGTGGTATGCAACTCTCATTATTTTGGTTTTCAAAGAGATTTTCATTAAGGGACAAAAGAAACAAGAAGCGGATAAAAGAAGTGAGTAAAAGGGCGGTGAGAGGGACTCAAAAAGGGACATGCTACTTTTTATGTCATATAAATGATCGATGCCAAGGATGAGGAGAAACAGATAACGGGACGGTTTTCTTTCGGATACGTTTGAATACACATACATGCGCCCTCTTTTTGTCAATTTTTTCCCGGAGGAGCTATAATAGATCATGTTTTATAATGAAAAACAATAATAAGTTGAAAACGGAGGCGTTTTGAGATGCTGAAGAAGAAAGAAAAATACGTTGTTGCGGTTCTGGGCGCAACAGGCGCTGTCGGCAATGAGATGATAAAGACACTTGAGATGAGGGATTTCCCCGTCGACAAGCTCAAGCTCCTTGCATCGGAGCGGTCAGAGGGAAAGGTCCTGGAATTCAGGGATACCGAGATAAAGGTGGAGGCTGTCAAAGAGGATTCCTTCACGGGTGTGGATATCGCGCTATTTTCGGCTGGGGCAGAGAGGTCGAAGACCTGGGCGCCTGTTGCAGCGGC
>DATHCU010000160.1:0-14479 GCA_035319385.1 Thermodesulfovibrionales bacterium | reverse complement strand
TCTTCGGATCCTATGAAGGACCCTGATGCGAAGAAATTTGATACAATTACCTATATCGACGTCTTGAAAAAGGGATTGAGCATAATGGATTCGACGGCAATCTCATTGTGCATGGATAACAACCTCCCTATCATGGTCTTTGATTTGAGAGGGAAGGGCAATATCAGAAGGATTATTGAAGGCAAAAAAATTGGGACTCTTGTAAGGGGGAACAATGGAGCAAGAGTTAAGAAAAAAAACCGATGACAGAATGTCTAAGACGATTGAAGCCCTGAAAAAGGACTTTTCGTCGATCAGGACCGGCAGAGCTTCTCTCGCACTCTTAGACGACATTTTAGTGAATTATTACAGTGTTGCAACTCCTCTGCAACAGCTTGCGAGCCTGAGCGTTCCCGAAAGCAGGCAGATCGCGATCCAGCCATGGGACTCCAAGGTCATTCCTGAAATAGAAAAGGCAATCCTGAAGTCGGACCTTGGGCTGACGCCTATGAATGACGGCAAGATGGTGAGGATCAACATCCCCCCGCTTACGGAAGAACGAAGGAAGCAGCTTGTAAAGACGGTTAGGAAGAAGTCGGAGGAGGCAAAAGTCTCGATAAGGAACATTCGGAGAGACATCATAGAAGAGCTAAAGAAACTCGAAAAAGACAAGCATATAAGTGAAGATGTTGTGAAGAAATCACAGGAAGAGACACAGAAGATTACCGATTCTTATATAGCAAAGGTTGATGAGGTCTTGGCCCATAAAGAAAAGGAAATCATGGAAGTCTAAAGTGAGAAACAGCAATTTCATCCTAAAAGTAGCCGATGCGAAATTAGCGGATATCCAGAAGGCCCTGCAGGAAGCGGGGATAAAGGTTCGGAGTATCATCGAAGTCTTTAAGGAAGAGAAATCCGAAGAAGACGGTAAGAAAGAAACAGGGTAATGGCAGAGAAGAAGGCGAAGAAGCCAGTTACTAAAGAGACTGCGAAGAAGAAAGCAACGCCTGCGGCGAAGAAGACAAAGGTTTCTCCTCCGGCAAAACGCGTCAAAGAGGCCGGTCCTCTGTCGAAGCCGAAGGCTTCCGCTTCTGCGAAGCATGTGCAAAAGAAAGAAAGTGAGGAAGAGAGGAACCTTCGTCTTAAGAGACTTCTAGTCGAAAAAAGAAAAGAGGTCTTGAGAGAGATAAAGAATGATACCTCCCGATATATCAAGGGCGAATCCAAGCAACTGGTGGATACCGCTCTCGATGATGGGGACTGGTCGATAGTAGATCTGGCCGAGGATATAAACCTCCAGCATCTCGGAGCCCACAGGGAAGATCTGCTGAAAATCGATGAGGCAATCCGCAAACTCGCCGAGGGAACTTACGGCATATGCGAAGACTGCGGAGACGAAATCAGCGAACAGAGGCTTAAAATCCTGCCTTATGCCATTTGCTGCATCGACTGCAAGGAGAAGAGAGAAAGAATGGAAGAGATACAGAGGAGAGAAGGTCTTCTCTGATTCGCTGCGAATTTCCTGCAAGCCAGCCGTTGTCTGCCTGTTTCACCAGTCGTTACTCCTTGAACAAATCTGTACTTAAATATCTTTCTCCCGTGCTGGGCAGGACGACAACTATCTGTTTCCCCCTATTTTCGGGTCTGCCGGCGATTTTGAGAGCTGCATGAACGGCTGCACCCGATGAAATGCCGCACAGAATTCCCTCATGTTTTGCCACTGCCCTCGCCGTTTCAAAGGACTCATCGTTCGTTACCTTAAAGATCTCATCGACTATTTTTGTATTCATTACCTGAGGAATAAAACCTGCCCCTATGCCCTGGATCTTATGGGGGCCGGGTTCTCCTCCTGACAGAACTGCAGACTCAGCCGGTTCAACAGCAACGGAAACAAAGGACTGTTTTCGTGCCTTTATCACCTCGGATACGCCGGTGATAGTACCGCCAGTCCCGACCCCGGCAACAAAGATGTCAACTCGGCCGCCCGTATCCCTCCATATCTCTTCGGCTGTAGTCTTGCGGTGTATTTCGGGGTTCGCAGGATTGCTGAACTGATCCGGCATATATGCGCTCTTTGTCTGGGCCAGGATGTCTTTCGCCTTATTTATAGACCCCTTTATCCCTTCACTGCCCGGCGTAAGAATCAGCTCGGCGCCTAAATGCTTAAGGAGTTTGCGGCGCTCCACGCTCATGGTGTCGGGCATAGTAAGGATCAGGCGGTATTTCTTGATAGCGCATACAAAGGCAAGGGCGATGCCGGTATTGCCGCTTGTCGGCTCCACAATGACAGAGTCCCTCCCTATAAGGCCCTTTGCCTCGGCGGCCTCAATCATGGAAATGCCGATGCGGTCCTTGACGCTTCCGAGAGGGTTCTTCATTTCCAGCTTTGCCAACACGGTGGCATATAGACCTTTTGTAAGAGAATTCAGCCTGACCAGCGGCGTTCCACCCGCGGTATGCGAAATATCCTCATAAATAGCTGTCACTCTTGCGCCTCCTATCATTTCAGGTAAAGTCTTCTGAGCAGGATATATCTACTTGTAAACCAACTCAGGTTTCTTCAGGGCAACTTTCGTATCCGCCGGCACGGAACTGGTAAGCCAGGTATTCCCGCCGATGACCGAACGGGCGCCGATAACAGTCTCTCCACCCAAAATAGTGACCCCGGCATAGATAATTGCATCGTCCTCTATGGTTGGATGCCGCTTTTCATTCCTGAGCTGCTCTACAGCATCCTTAGGCAGTGAAAGGGCTCCGAGAGTCACACCCTGGTACAGTCTTACGCGTTTGCCTATCTCTGTTGTTTCTCCAATTACTACGCCTGTCCCATGATCTATAAAGAAACTCTCACCGATCTCAGCACCCGGATGGATGTCAATACCTGTCTGGCTGTGGGCGTACTCTGTCATGATACGGGGAATCAGCGAAACTTTTCGCTTGTAAAGCTCATGGGCCAGACGGTACACGGTAATGGCAAAGAGACCGGGATAGCTGAATATGATCTCATCATAGGTCTTCGCAGCCGGATCGCCCTCATGGGCGGCACATATATCCTTGCCGAGCAACACTCGCAGGCGAGGGAGTTCTTTCATTACCTCAATAGCGATCTCCTGTCCTTTCTCCTCACAATCGATGCAGGACATATTATGACGCCGGCACTCATGGCGTATGGCAAGCGTAATCTGTCCGGAAAGGGACTCGAAAAAAGTGGTGGCCTCCTGCCCCAGAGAATAGGTAAGGTTTATCTTGTCAATTCGTTCGTTTGTAAAGTACCCCGGATAGAGGATTCTGCCCGCCACATGAATAATCTCAATAATTCGCTCTTTTGAAGGCAGGGGTTCAAAGTCGACATGGTCGAAACATTCGTCAGTGTTGCAGGAGTGAACAAGACCGCTTACAATTCCCGGTATCTCTTCACGAAACCGCCTTGTGGCTTCCCTCTCAATTTTGCACTGTTCCAGCCTTGAGTCATCCATAACTGCGGCCCCTCCAAAAAAAATGATTTCTATCTTTTTCCAAATTGTAGCACAGTAAAGGGTTTTTTACTAAGAAGCCGGTAACTGTGCGGCAAAACATGCTCAACTCAGGCAAAATTTGGGTTTTTTAGACCTTCTTCATAATATATTCATATTCTCTTCGTCATTTCTTCATATTTTTTGTTTATCGTACAGTATTAAAAAGAAAGGAGTGTGCATGATACTAAGAAATAAACCCCTCGTAACAGCTTCTGTCTTCACAATAATCGGAATTATTTTCGGGCTCGCCATATCCACGGGATTCAATCTGAACTCAAAAGGCTATTCTCAGGAGACAAGAATTTCGAAAGAATCTATTGAAACGCTTTCGAAATTAGATTCAGCCATTTCAGAAGTTGCAGCGGCCGTAAAACCGTCTGTCGTCAATATTTCATCCACGAAAACTGTAAAGAACCGGGAAGCCGGTGTTCCCTTTCCCAATGACCCTTTCTTTAAAAGATTCTTTGGTGAGGGACCTTTTGACAGGCAGAGACAGCACAAACAATCAGGACTGGGCTCAGGCGTAATAGTTGACAAGAATGGATATGTTCTTACGAATAATCATGTCATCAGAGACGCCGATGAAATTAAGGTTAAGCTATCTGACCAGAGAGAGTTCAAAGGAAAAGTCATAGGCACTGATCAGAAGACAGACCTGGCCGTCATTAAAGTCGAGGCCGAGGACCTTCCTGCTATCAGGATCGCGGACTCCGACAGTCTTAAAGTCGGGAGTATGGTTCTTGCCGTTGGAAATCCCTTTGGGTTGAACCAGACCGTTACCTCAGGAATAGTCAGCGCTGTTGGAAGAGCGAACGTAGGAATAGCTGATTATGAGGATTTCATACAGACGGATGCAGCCATTAATCCTGGGAATTCTGGCGGTGCCCTCGTGAATATCAGAGGAGAACTAGTGGGGATCAATACGGCTATCCTCAGCACGACCGGGGGGTATCAAGGCATTGGCTTTGCTATACCGAGCTCGATGGCGAAGAATGTGATGGATTCTCTGATAAGGACCGGCAAAGTTGTAAGGGGATGGATCGGCGTTTCTATTCAGCCAATGACGCCGGATCTCGCGAAACAGTTCAATCTCAAGGACGGGGAAGGTATCCTTGTCGGTGATGTTGTAGAAGACGGTCCCGCAGCGAAAGCAGGGATAGAACGCGGAGATGTAATCACGGAATTCGATGGAAAACAAATCCGCGAGGTGACGGTCCTCAGGAATATGGTTGCCGGCACCGCGCCTGGCAAGATTGTCAAGGTCGGACTTATTCGTGATGGCAAGCCGAAGAATTTGGAAATCAAGGTCTCTGAGCAGACGGGCGAATCCGGGAATATGGGGAGAACATTTGAAAATCTTCTGAAGGGTGTCGCTGTTCAGGACATAACCCCATCGATAAGGAGCAACCTGGATATCCCGAAGCGTATTTACGGGGTCATCATTACGGATGTTTCTGATGACAGCCCGGCGGAAGGAATTCTGATGAAGGATGATGTGATTATGGAGATCAACAAAAGGCAGATAAGAGACGTGAAGGACTATGAATCTGTTATGGGTGGAATCAGGACCGGGGAAGTTGTGCTTGCCCTTGTTCACAGGAAGACAGCGACCTTCTATGTGACCATTACGGCGAAATAGTGTGGAAATTCAAAAAGGTGGTGAAAGCTAATGAAGACAAAGAAATGCGTGCATTGCGATAATCAGACCCTGCAAAAAGACGGAATCTGCGTGATCTGTAAAATCGGCATAGCCAGAATGTACACGGAATTGGCGGATCTGTTGAATAAGGAAAAGACAAGATTGAAGGCCGCAAAGATCAGTCGTCGCAGAAGGGCGTAGAAAAATCAAGGCCTTCCCGCGCCATTGGTGCGGGAAGGCCTCCAAAAGATCGACTATCCCTCAAAAGCATCAAGCCGTCGTCAGTACCCTCAAAGCCCTGCTTCTGTTCGGATGTTTGAGTTTCTTAATAGCCTTTGACTCTATCTGGCGCACCCTTTCCCTTGTGATGGCCAAATGCTTGCCCACTTCCTCCAGCGTGTGATCTTTTTCGAATCCTATCCCGAATCTCATTCTGATAACGAGCTCTTCTTTCGGGGTTAGAGTGTGCAGAACCTTCAGTATGTCTTCGGTCATTTTGCTCTTCTCAACGTCTGCGTAGGGCGACGACCCTTCATCACTTATGAAGCTCTCCAGAGTTGTCTCTTCATCTCCGACTACGGTCTGCAAAGCTATCGTATCTTGAACAGCCCTGAAGACATCTTCCACTTTCCGGACGGAAACGCCGAGCCTCTTTGCAATCTCCTCCTTGCTCGGTTCTCTTCCGAGTTGCTGCGTCAACTCCTTTGAGGAGCTGCTCACTCTGTTATAAAACTCTACCATGTGTACGGGAACCCTTATAGTTTTTGTCTGGTCAATTAAAGCCCTTGTTATCGCCTGACGTATCCACCATGTAGCGTAAGTGCTGAACTTGAACCCCTTTCTGTAATCGAACTTATCGATAGCCTTCATCAGGCCAATATTTCCTTCCTGAATAAGATCGAGCAGGGACAGCCCGCGACCTACGTAATTCTTGGCGATATTGATCACAAGTCTCAAGTTATGCGTTATCAACTCATTCTTTGCAGAATCAACGTATTCCTTAGCTTTGCTTAGAGAAACATACTTCCTTTTCAACTCATCTGCGGTCATCCCTACCTGGGATTCAATATCTTTATATTCCTGGGAGACTTCCTTAAACAACATCAAAAGCTTCAGCGGCACATGCGCTTTTTTCTTTTTCTCGTTAATCAACTGTTTAAGGTCTCTCAGGGTGCCGTATCCCTCGATCTTCTTATCGGCAAGCTTCACCTTCATCAGGAAGCCTTCAAACAATTGCACTACCCGCCTCATCGCCTCGCCCGGTATCTCGTCTTCGGAAAAGTCCCCGTCCTCTTTACTGCTCAGGACAAGGCCCTCCACAATATCATCGTACATTGGAAGCATGACAACTATCTCGCTAATAATCTTGTTGCCAGCTTCTATTCTTTTCGCAAGATCTACCTCTTCATCCCTGCTTAGAACTTGAATGTCACCCATCGAATGAAAATACGCCTGCACGAGGTCTTGCGCCTTTTCATCCTCTGCACGCTCCTCTGACAACTCTTCGTCTTCCGGTTCAGGCTCCTGCTCTTCCTTAACCTCAATACCGATATCCTGAAGCATGTTGACCAGCTCTTCGTACTCCTCCTGACCTGTTAATTCCGGAGGAAGGGCTTCATTTAACTCCTCGAAGGTAACATACCCCCGCTTTTTGCCCAAATCCACAATATCCTCTATGACATCTAATTCCTTCATATCGGTCCTTTCTTCTCTTATCGGCTAATCAGTCAATATATTTAGCGATTTTGATAAGATTCTTCGAATTCTCCCCAACTGACTGAAATGTGCAATTTATACACTAAATACTATGCAAAGTCTGTGCCATTTCTTTCACGCTGCAATTTGGTCTCGTGCCTCAAGCTGTCACAAAAGACACGGCATATTTGTCATCCCCTGATAAGGCAGGCCTAATAAAATAATCATTATTTCAATCAGTTATGACATGTTTTGTCCGTCTCCCGGACATCAAATTACAGCGGAGGTTAGGCCATCCCTTTTATTGAGAAATGATAACTCCCACGTGTTATGTAATCGCGTTCTCATTATATGTAATGGATGTCATAATGCCGGTGACGCCAAATAATCATCACTCATTGGCCGAAAATCCGGCCTTTGACCAAAGTCAAGGACACTATGCCTTGGCCTTGTTATGATGGTAGCTAAAGATAGCTTTTATATCAATTCCCATGAATCAAGAGGAGGATACTATGACAACGGGGGCAAAAATGTTCTGCTATCAGTGTGAGCAAACATCTAAAGGAGAGGGATGTACACAGATTGGTGTGTGCGGAAAAGAACCCGGAGTAGCAGCATTGCAGGACCTTCTTGTATATGCGCTGAAAGGGCTCTCAGTATACGCTGTTGAGGCGAGAAAGAAGGGTGTAACGGATGCCAAGGTGAACCGATTTACAGTTGAGGCGTTATTCTCTACCCTCACAAACGTAGATTTTGACCCTGACCGGTTTGAGCTGCTCATTAGAGAATGTGCAGTTCTTCGGGACCAGCTGAGAGAAGAAGTCCGGTCCGCGGGCGGGAACATTGATTTCCCGTATGATGCGACCGCACTCGAGCCCGAGCCTACCCGAGACGGTATGGTTAATCAGGCAAAGTCAGCCGGCATCAAGTCGGACCCGGCAGTGAATCCCGATATACTGTCACTTCAGCAAACTCTTGTCTACGGGCTGAAAGGGATTGCAGCGTATGCCGATCATGCGCGGATACTCGGGCAGGAAGACGATAAGGTTTATGCCTTTATACATGAGGCCCTTGCGGCGACCTTGAGGCATGATCTGGAACTGGGCGACTGGATTTCGCTTGTTCTGAAGTGCGGGGAGATAAACCTCAGGACCATGGAGCTTCTGGACGCGGGCAACACAGGCGTCTATGGACATCCGGTACCCACTAGTGTGCCCCTCGGCGCAAAAAAAGGCAAGGCAATCCTCGTCTCCGGGCATGACCTGAAGGATCTCGAAGAAATACTGAAACAGAGCGATGGAAAAGGAATTTACGTATACACCCACGGCGAGATGCTCCCTACGCACGGTTATCCGGGATTGAAGAAATATGCACATTTCTTTGGACATTATGGAACCGCATGGCAGAACCAGCACAAGGAATTCCCCAATTTTCCTGGCGCCATTCTAATGACGACAAACTGTCTTCAACGGCCGCTTGATTCCTACAAAGAAAACATCTTTACGACCGGACTTGTGGGCTGGCCCGGGATTAGGCACATTGCAGACAAGAACTTTGCACCTGTGATCGAGAAGGCCTTGTCCATGCCCGGATTTGCAGCCGATATCAGCGGAAAGACAGTCATGGTGGGGTTTGCGAGAAATACGGTGCTTGGCGTGGCGGATAAGGTCATAGATGCAGTGAAGAAAGGAAAGATTAGGCGCTTCTTCCTTGTGGCAGGCTGCGACGGCGCAAGGCCTGGAAGGAATTACTACACTGAGTTTGTGGAGAAAGTGCCCAGGGACTGCGTAGTGCTTACCCTTGCGTGCGGCAAGTTCCGCTTCTTCGATAAAGACCTCGGAGATATTGAAGGGATACCCAGACTTCTTGACATAGGTCAGTGTAATGATGCCTACTCGGCCGTCCAGATTGCGGTTGCCCTGTCAAAGGCCTTCGGAGTGGGGGTGAATGACCTCCCTTTGTCGATGGTACTCTCCTGGTATGAGCAAAAGGCGGTGGCCATACTTCTCACGCTTCTCTATCTCGGTATCAAGGATATCCGGCTTGGTCCGTCGCTGCCCGCATTCATAACACCAAACGTACTCAATGTCTTGGTGCAGAACTACGGCATCAAGCCGGTAACGACGCCGGATGACGATCTTAAGACGATTTTAGGGTAACGAGCAGGTGCAGACCGATCAGCAAGGAGATGACAGAGAACAGATTCTTCACCGCTTTTTCATATTCTCTTCATCATTTCTTCACAGTTCGGGTTTATATTAGAGTTAAGATTTCAATCTTAATCCCTCCGGACAGGCAGAGCCCCCCCTCTGCCTGTCCAACATCTTTTTCGCGTCACGAATCGAATATAGAACAAAAGGAACACGTAAATGTCAGGCGGCATCCAATTCTCTTCTCAGCCATTCTTTCAACTCACCTTCAACGGCGTAGACACCTTTAAGTCTGCATACGGTATTTTCGAATCTCTCCGGCAGAGGGATCTTTGCGAGTTCAACCGCATCTTCGGAGTTCCTCTTGAACAGATGAATCGAATAAGGCCTTTCCCAGCAGTAGACGACAAAATAGACTGAGTAATCACTTTTAGACCTGACCACGTGCCTGCGGTCTCCGTGCGCCCATATATTCCCCCATTCAAGATACATTCGCACAGCCATATCCGGAGTCATCTCCCAGTCAATCTCGTTTGTCAGCTTCCTGTCTTTCTTGAGTTCGTCAAGTGATGTTATCATCTCTCTAACCTCCTTATGATTCTCTTTGATAAATAAACAAAGAAAGTATAAAAACTATATAGAATATTATACAAAAAAGAAAATAATTAAGCTGCCGGTGCCTTACCTAAAGAATCAGGCAAGACCGCAAGAGGTATTTCACCAATTATGAAGGGCGGTTATCTCGATAGCGAGATCGGCGCGTTCCGTCTTACGACGTTTCTTTGGCTTTTCCAATGAGAACCGAGCACTCGGCTGCGCTCAGGATATATCGGGACAGACTCTCCACAATACCTCTGAATCCGCCCATGCCTTTGCTTCCCACAGCTATTATGCTGGCATTCATCTCATTTGCAGCATAGAGAATCTCATCCGAAGGTTCCCCCATTGCCGTGAGTTTCTCTATGTTCGAGAACTGAGCGCTCAAATGTTCTGCGGTCCTCTCAAGAATTTCCCGGGATTCCCTTAATTCGACGGCACGATACTTCTTCAGATCCTCCCGGGCGCTCTCCGCTATCTTTTCCATAAATTTGTCTGGGACATCGTAAAAGGCAGGTGTAACGACATGGAGAATAGCTACCTTTGTGTTGGTGCGAAACGGAATCGAAGACAGGACCTCGCCCGCCCTCCTCGCATAATCTGTTCCGTCTGTTGCCAAGAGTATCTTTATGTCTTCTAAAAGTTCCCCTGGGCGGGGCTTAATGACGAGTACGGGTTTTGAAGAGCCGATGGAGACCGATTTTGTTACGCTGCCCACAATCCTTGATTTTATGCCCTTCAGTCTCTTGGGCCCCATGAGTATTAAATCGGCATTAGAGACATTTGCCGCTTCAACGATACATTCGGCGGGATAGCCGCTCATGAGCAGGGTGTTTTTGACGGCAGGGACGGATGTCAGAATATTCAAGGCGGAGTCAAGAATCTTCGGTGCGACCGTCTGTTTGATCTCTTTGATTCTGGAATAGTAGTAATCCTCTTTATCCTGAAAGGCGTCGTCGCCTATCACGTGAAGAATCGTGATTTCATCGTTGCGAGACAAATCAAGTGTTTTCAAGAATTGTACAGCTGTCTCGGAATACTCCGAGCCGTCCGTCGGCAGCAGAATCTTCATGGCTTCATCCCGTCCTATTAGTTATTGAAAGAGCTAATGCATACTTATGATAACAATTCCTGTGCAATTTCTCCCAAAAAACACTGCGGACCGGATGACCTTGATGATGACTCGTCCCTTCCGCAGACGCTATCCGTGCTTAAGTGTTGTGCAAACCTGTACGCTAATCAATGAGGCGGACCAGTTCTTCTGTAGTCACCCTGTCTGTCCTTTGGCTGTTAACGGGTGAGTCCATATCAGGAAAACCTATCGAAATGCCGAGTACCAGCCTCTTTGACGCGGGAATGTTCAGGAACCTCTTCACGTGATCTGCATAGTCCGTGAGAAAAGCCTGGGGCACTGTGCCGAGACCCATTGCATGCGCGGAAAGCATGAGGCTCTGAGCAAAAAGACCTATGTCAAACAAGGACCATAATGGCAGAGACGAATCCTGAAAGATAAAGATACCGTGCGGCGCCCCATAAAACCTGAAGTTAGCGATCTTGGATTTCCTTCTCACCTCCGGACTGTTAAGGTCCTTTCCGGTTATCTCACTTCTCCTCTTTATGAGTGCAGCAATCCTTGATTCGATCACCGGAGGCCATACCCCGGGTTCGGGAATATCGGGGCACGTTTTTTCGCTTCGCTCCAGGAGTCCGATCAGAAGGTCTGTCAACTCCTCCTTTTTCCGGCCGGATACGATAACAACTTCCCATGGCTGGCTGTTTTTGTATGACGGACTCCATCTTGCTGTGTCTATGACTTCCATAAGCGTCCCGGCCGGCACAACATCGGGCCTGAACTTTCTTATGCTCATCCGGGTTTTGATACATTCAATAGCATCCATAACGCCTCCTTATAATTATCTTTCTACTCTTGCACGGACAGCGAGCATATTCCCCACGGTATGCGCGGCACAGAGGTGTGCACCAGAAAATGATCCCTCGCGATAAGAGTACTGACATCCTTCTATCACCGCCGAGGATTATTTCATTTGAGTTTATATGATCGGCCTTAGGATTACAATTGTTGCACCCCAGCCGCCAGAGTCCTCTCCAGCCAGTCTGAACGAGACAACTTCAGGAAGGCGTTTCAAGATGGAATGAACAGTCTCCCGTAAAGCGCCCGTGCCTTTACCGTGAATAATCCGGACCTCAAGGATTCCCTTACTCCTGCAGGCATTAACATAATCCGGCAGCAGTTCTTTCACGTCCCGGGGACGAAATGTGTGGAGATCAAGCGCGCCCTCGATTGGCAGTTCGACAGGTTCGTAGTCTCCTGGCTCTCGCGTATCGGTCATATTCAAGATATATGATACAGAAAATTTGATAGTATCTGCTGAAAGTGTAAGAATATGAGAAACATCGAGCGCGTTCGCAGGCCGCTTAAAATACAATTCGGAGGATCGTAATCATGAAAAGGATGATTGTATCAAAACAGGCCGCTCTGAAGGCGATTGAAACCGGGGAATTCGACCGTGATGTGATAGCCTCCAACCGCAAAGTAGTTGTCGTGATGACGCAGGACTGGTGCTATGAATGGACGAATATGAAGAAGTGGATGGACTTAATGAATGATATTCCCGGTCTTGACATCTATGAACTAATCTATAACGCAGTAGATTATTTTAAGGATTTCTTACCTCTGAAGGAAAGAACATGGGGCAACGACCAGATACCTTATCTAAGATACTATTCGAACGGTATTCTCATCCACAGTTCGAATTATGTAGGGAAAGAGGATTTTATGAAGCTCCTTGAGCTCTAGCCGCACCATTCTCCTGCCGGGTAACTTGCAGCTTACTCTTGTTTTGCTTCATGGCAATGCCCAGCGTGGTTGTTCTATTCCTCTTTGAGTATTCTCCAGAGGCTCGTCCTTGAAATGCCGAGCATCTCCGCGGCCTTTGATTTGTTGCCGCCTGACATCTCAACCACTTTTTCCGCATATTCCTTGTTCAGTTCATCGATGGACTTTACCCGGTCCGGAAGCAGAGCCTCAATATGGAACAGCTGCAGCCCCTGAGGGAGGCTCGCAGGTGAGATCAGGGAGCCCTTTTCAAGTATTATTGCCCTTTCAATTATATTCTCCAGCTCTCTCACATTCCCGGGATAGCTGTAGTTCTTGAGGACTTCGAGGGCCTCTTTTGTAAAACCCGTTATCTTCTTGCCCGCCTTGGGAAGAAGCTTCTGGAGAAAATACTTGCTGAGCGCTTCGATATCATCCTTGCGTTCCCGCAGAGGGGGGATGTTTATTTCCATGACATTCAACCGGTAATAAAGATCTTCTCTGAATTTGCCGTCGGATATCAGACTGTGTATGTTTCTGTTGGTCGCGGCTATAAATCTGACATCCACTCTTATAGACCTTGTGCCGCCAACTCTGAAGAATTCGCTGTCTTCGATGACGTGCAGCAGTTTGGCCTGAAGGCTCGTGGATATTTCTGAGATCTCGTCGAGAAATACGGTGCCGGTGTCAGCAATCTCAAGCAGCCCCTGCTTTGTTCCGATCGCGCCGGTAAACGCGCCCTTCTCATGCCCGAACAACTCACTGGCCAGCAGGTTTTCGGTAAATGTGGCGCAGTTGATGGACAGAAAGGGCTTTTCTCTCCTCCTGCTGTTTGAGTGGATCAGTCTTGCAATAAGACTCTTGCCAACGCCGCTCTCCCCTGTAAGTAGGACGTCGCAGTCAGAATCCTTAATACTATCCACAATTTCGAATATCTTCTTCATGCTATCGCTTCTGGCTATCCCGGATATACCCTTGCCCGCGCCCAAAGATGTCTTCAGCGCTACGATCTCCTTCTTCATTTCCTTTTCTTCGTAGATTTTGCGCACCTTCAAGAGCAGTTCGTCGAGGTCGAACGGCTTGGTGATATAGTCGTAAGCGCCCTTCTTTATTGCAGCTACTGCAGAATCTATACTGCCGTAGCCCGTTATGATGATAACCTCGGTTTCGATATTCTTTTCTTTTATCTTTTCGAGCAGTTCCAACCCGGTAAGTCCGGGCATCTTTATATCTGCAATGAGCAGATCGAAGGTGTCCTCTTCTATCCTTTCAAAGGCTTTCAATCCGTCAGAAAAACCTGATGCCTCATAACCTTCGTTCTTCAGGGTTGAAAGCAGATGTTTGAGCGTTATCTCCTCGTCCTCTGCCACAAGGATCTTGAAAACCATACCTCTTATTGTCCTTTCGGAAGCGTTATGCTGAACGTAGTGCCTTTGCCCTCTTCGCTCCTGATCGCAATCTTTCCGTTATGTTTGTTTATGATATTAAAGACAATGGCCAGCCCCAACCCAGTGCCCTTGTCCTTGGTTGTATAAAATGGCTCGAAGATCTTCTCAAGGGCATCTCCGGCAATACCCTTCCCTGAGTCGGAGATATCTATTATGACGGAATTATCTTCCTGTGTCACCCTCACCGAAAGGTCGCCGCCCTCTTCCATCGCCTCGACAGCGTTGGCAAACAGGTTGATAAAAACCCTTTCCAGCTGTTCAGGGTCCGCGAGGACGAGCATGTCGCTATTCGAATCCAGCGAAAATCGGATCCTCTCCATATTTATGGAATTCGCCGTGAACCTGTAAGCTTTCATGATGATATCGTGCAGAACGACCACTCTTAGTTGGGGATCCCTGCCGCGCGCGAATTCCAGGAGATCGCCGACAATGCTCTTCACCCTGAGAGTCTGACTCCTGATGTCGGTTACTATCCCCTTCATGTTGGAAGGACAGGCGTCCCCCATTTCCCGCACAAGAACCTGGGTAGAGAGATAGATATTGTTAAGCGGGTTGTTGAGTTCGTGAGCCACACCGGATGCCAGCGTGCCTATGGCGGCCAGTTTTCTAGCCTGGAACAG
>DATHCU010000159.1:0-2068 GCA_035319385.1 Thermodesulfovibrionales bacterium | reverse complement strand
GCAACACCTCCTTTCTTCTCGTAATACGACTTGAAATGGGTCACATCAAGATCCTTTGCCTCAACCTTTGAATCCATGTCAAAGGACTTCAGTGCAATCTTTCCCTCGCTCTTAATCGTGCCTGCGCTCAGCTTGCCGGATATCTTTGCCGTGAAGCGATAATTCGTAAAACTGTCCTGGAGAGGGAATATCACGTTGTCGGATTCGATATCGATATTCCTCAGTTCCGTCACCACAGGTTCCCCTGAGACCTCCGCGTCCACATAGTCCAGAGAACCATTTATTATCTCTATCTTCTGGATGCGAAATTCATGAGATTTTTTCCCCTCAGCGTTTTCCTTTCGTGAAGGGAAGGGGTTCTTGAACTCCCCGGACCTGTCCTTTTCGAGTATGAGATAGGGGTTCACGAGAGTGGCACTCGAGACATTATAATTCTTCTTAAGAAGGGCGGTTATATCGGTGCTCAGGATCAGGCTGTCGGTATGGAAGATCGTTTTGCCTTCCTGATTCCTGTAACTGACATTCTTCGCTTCGACCTTGTTCCACTTCAGTTTGACTTCCTGAACGGTGAAGTTCTTCCCGAGTATTTGATCGAGCTCGTGTTTTGCTATCTTGTTCGCGTTCTTCATCAATGCTATGCCGGCTATCACGGCAATAGCGATAACGAGCGCGATCAAAGAAAATGCTATCCTGGTGCTTTTCTTCATCTGTATTAAACGATAGCACAAATAGTTATTTTTTTTAAACAGCGACTTATAATATAATATGCAGATGCCGAAGTGGCGGAACTGGCAGACGCGCTAGGTTCAGGGTCTAGTGGTCGCAAGGCCGTGCGGGTTCAAATCCCGCCTTCGGCACCAACTCTGCTTTTTTTGTCCTCTCTCCATCAATGGTTTTCTTTCCACATACTTCCTCCTGACACGATGCTCTAGATGTACCAAGGCATACTGATGCCGATCGAGGCGGATTTAGAAAATTGCATTTCAACAGGTGTTATATTAGAATCAGTAGATTACGGCAAGCAGCCGGACGGACTGACAACCCGGAAATAGCGAGTGAGGAGAGCATTCTTGAAGAGACTGAGCCATGTCGATAATCAGGGCAGGGCGCGCATGGTTGACGTGACGGATAAGCCTAAGACCAAGAGAGAGGCCGTGGCCCAGGGGATTGTCTCGATGAAGCCTGAAACCCTGCGGCTCATCGCCGAAAACATGATGCCAAAAGGGGACGTGCTCTCGGTGGCACGGCTGGCAGGCATAATGGCAGCGAAGAAGACCAGTGACATGATCCCAATGTGTCATCCCCTGAACCTGACCTCGGTGATAGTTGACTTTGCGATTGATGAAGAGAAAAGCATTATAGCTATTACAGCCAGGGCAAAGATTGTCGGGCGGACCGGGGTTGAGATGGAAGCATTGACTGCCGTGTCTGTCGCTGCGCTTACGATCTATGATATGTGCAAGGCTGTGGACAGGGATATGGTCATCTCTGATATCAGGCTGATGGAAAAGAGGGGCGGAAAGAGCGGCGTCTTCAAACGGAAGTGAACGTTAGCCTCTCAGCTTCTCGATCCCCTTCTGTGCCTTCATATTCCCCGGCTCTATCCTGAGCGCCTTTTCAAAGGATTCACGCGCCTTCCTGGTAAGGCCTTCCCGGCTGTAAATCAATCCCAGGTTTGCATAGTGATCGGCGCAACCCGGTTCCAGTCTTGCGGCCTCGAGCATCGCGTTCTCCGCTTCGAGCGCTCTGCCCCCAAGTCTTGTAAGCGCCAGCGACAGATAACTCCAGTATTTTGCGTTTCCGGGTTCGGAATCTACATTTGACTTGAAAAGGTCAGCCGCTTTCTGAAAATCGCCCTTTTTGAATTCCTCTATCCCCTGCTTGAAGACCTGCCCCCTCTCAGGGAACGATGCGGAAGTCATCTTCTTCTCGGACGCAAAGGTGAACGGTCCCGGTCGCGCTGTCTTCCGTCTTGAACTTACCAGCGTTGCATACGATTCATTAATCGCATTGAAAACCGCATCCAGTTTGTCCTTGAGGGAAGGATCCGTAGCCCCGAAGTGCCTGT
>DATHCU010000158.1:0-3138 GCA_035319385.1 Thermodesulfovibrionales bacterium | reverse complement strand
AGCAGAAAAACGGCACACCGTCAAATTGAAGAGGGAGCTGCAAAGGGATGGCTACTGCAAGACAGAACCCAGATCGGACAGCAGCTGCCTGTTGAATTCGGCTCATTTCACATCGCGTCTAAATGCGCTTTTGTTACGTCGGCCCTTCCTGTTACGCAACTGATGAGTTAAGTCTTCTCAGGGCTTCCTTGGCAGCAATGGTCTCGGCCTCTTTCTTGCTCTTTCCGACGCCCTCTCCGTACTTCTGGCCCCCAACAATCACCTCCACCGTGAAGACCTTTCTGTGTTCTTCACCCTCCTGCTTTATCAGCCGGTATTCAGGGATAGAACTGAAGATGAGCTGCGTCTTCTCCTGGAGTTCTGTCTTGTGGTCATGGAATTCTCCGGAGTTGATGACAGGGGAAATCCTGTCTTCGAAAAGGGAAATCACGATCCTCCTTGCGGCCTCATACCCTCCATCAACATAGACCGCCCCCAGCAATGCCTCGAAGGCGTCTGCGAGCAGTGACCTCTTCGCCCTTCCCCCCGTGTGTTCTTCCCCCTTCCCGAGTCTCAGATACTTGCCCAGGCAGATGGAGTGCGCGACTTCGGAGAGCACGGCTTCCTTGACCAGATAGGATTTTGTCTTTGCCATGACGGATTCGGTCAGGTTGTCGCCCAGTTTAAAGAGGTATTCTACGATAATGAAGCCCAGGACAGAATCTCCGAGGAACTCGAGCCGTTCATTGTAGGCGTCAGCCTTGCCCGGATTCTCGTGATAAAAAGACCGGTGGGTAAGGGCTTCCAAAAGGGCTTTCCTGTCCTTGAAAAAATGGCCGAGGCGGTCTTCTAGTTCGGAGAGCTCATCACTATTCATCGAAGGGACATCATCTACTCAGTGAATTTCCTGAACAGCAGACAGGCATTCGTGCCCCCGAATCCGAACGAATTTGACAAGGCGCATTTGACCTCCGCCTTTCTCGCATGGTTGGGCACGTAATCGAGATCGCATTCAGGGTCGGGCTTGTCAAGATTGATAGTAGGAGGTATCACGCCCTCGCATATGGTCAGGATTGAAATGACGGCCTCGACGCCGCCCGCTGCACCGAGCAGATGACCTGTCATGGATTTTGTCGACCCGACGGGTATCTTATAAGCATCTTCGCCGAAGACCGTCTTGATTGCCTTCGTCTCAAGTTCGTCGCCGGCCTTAGTCGAAGTACCATGCGGGTTTATATAATCCACTTCCGAGGGAGATATCCCGGCGTCCTTCAGCGCCAGTCTAATGCATCGCGCTGCCCCCTCCCCATTGGGAGGCGGAGATGTTATGTGGTATGCGTCCGCAGTCATGCCGTAACCGATGATCTCGGCATATATCCTGGCACCCCTGTTCATGGCCGTCTCCAGGCTCTCAAGGATAATGACTCCCGAGCCCTCTCCCATGATGAAGCCATCCCTGTCGATATCGAAAGGCCTGCTGGCCTTCTCGGGCTCATCATTCCGAGTGGACAAGGCCTTCATCGCGTTGAACCCGCCGATGCCCAGAGGGGTTATCACCGCCTCTGTGCCGCCGGCTATCATTGCATCAGCGTCACCCCGCTGGATAATTTCGTAGGCGTCTCCTATAGCATGACTGCCGGTGGCGCAAGCGGTGGAGACCGCAGAATTCGGGCCCTTCGCCCCGATCTTGATCGAAATCTGTCCGGCAGCCAGATTCACAATGAGCATGGGGATAAAGAAAGGTGAAATCTTTTTGGGCCCTTTTTCGAGCAGCACAGAATGATAGTGCTCTATAGAACGCAGTCCGCCTATGCCGGAGCCGATGATAACGCCGGTCCTCTCGGCGTTTTCATCGGTTATCTTCAGACCGGAGTCAGTCATCGCCATTTGCGTTGCGGCAATGGCGAAATGAATGAACCGGTCCATCTTCTTTATCTCTTTGATCTCAATATAGTCTTCCGGATTGAAACCTACGACTTCGCCGGCAATCTGAGTCGGAAAGCCCGTGGCGTCAAACTGCGTGATCCTCTTGACTCCGGACTTGCCCGCGAGCAGGCCTTTCCAACTCTCCTCGACACCAATGCCGAGGGGAGTTATCATCCCCAAGCCGGTTACGACAACCCTTCTATTTCCCATCGGACCTCTTGATAGACCTTAGGATGATTTCTTCTTGGCAATGTAATCTACAGCGTCTTTGACCTTGCCGATCTTCTCGGCATCCTCATCGGGAATCTCGATACCAAAGGCCTCCTCGAATGCCATGACAAGCTCGACAGTATCCAGAGAATCGGCGCCAAGATCCTCCACAAAAGACGCATCGGGCACGACCTCGGATGCGTTTACTCCAAGCTGCTTCGCAATTATCTCTTTAACCTTTTCTTCTACCATAAATACACCTCCATAATCTTAATTAATTTCAAAATTTGAAAAACCTAAAATGCAAGACTGGGCGGGAAAGCAAATTCTGCCATCGATAAGGTCTTTTGCATTTCTTGCTTTTGTATTCTGTAATCTGCCTCGACCAAGTCACATATACATTCCGCCGTTGACATGTATTACCTGACCGGTTATGTAACCTGATTCAGGCGCTGCGAGAAAGAGCACCGCGTTGGCAATGTCTTCCACCCGGCCGAACCTGTTCAGCGGAATCAGCTTTTTCATGTCTTCCTTTATGTTATCGGGCAGGACCTCCGTCATCGCGGTCTCGATAAAGCCGGGGGCAACGCCGTTAACTGTGATGCCCCTGCTCGCGTATTCTCTTGCAACAGTTTTTGTCAGACCGACGATGCCCGCCTTTGAGGCGCTGTAGTTTGCCTGCCCGGGATTTCCCATAAACCCCGCCACCGACGTGATATTGATAATCCTGCCGTATCTCTGTTTAGCCATATCGGATATAACGGCCTTGGTGCACAAAAAAACACCCTTAAGATTCGTATCGATCACGGCATCCCATGCGTCTTCTTTCATTCGCATGAGAAGTCCGTCTCTGGTCACGCCCGCGTTATTTACGAGTATATCTATTCTCTGGAATTCCTTGCGTATATCTTCAAAGGTCTTCTCGACCTCAGCCGAATTCGAGACGTCGAGCCGCACGCCAAGTGTCTTTACGCCGGACGAGGCGAGTTCTTCCGCCGCCTTCGCAGACGTCTCCGGATTCCT
>DATHCU010000157.1:0-20529 GCA_035319385.1 Thermodesulfovibrionales bacterium | reverse complement strand
CCGCACCTTGACGTTTTCGGGAGGAAGGAGCATGACAACCGGACGGCCCGCTGCAACCCATTCTCCCTCACGATAGAGTGTGTCGAAGACAAGCCCTTCCTTGGGAGCTGACTGCCTTTTCTGCGAGAGGTCCCACTCTGCTTTTGCAACCCTCTGCCTATCCTGGTCACGCGCCGAAAGTGTCCGATCATAATCCTGCCTGGAGGTGCCGCCAGGGATGCGGATGAGTTTCTCCTGGCGAGCAAGATCCCTGTCCGACAGGGTCAGTGCGGCCTGCGCCTGGTTACGAATGTCCCTTTCAGATGTGCTCTCCAGTGCGAAAAGCGGATCGCCGGTCTTTACCTGCGACCCGCGCCGAACATACAACCTCTCCAGTGCGCCTGCGAGAGGAGACGCCACATAGACAAATTCTCCCTCTACATAACCCTGCACTCTGTTGGGAACCGGGCCACTGCAACTGACGCAGGTCAAAAAAACCGCAGTTATGCAAAAGATGCAGAAAAACAGCTTGGAAAAAAGGTTAATTCCTCTGCCAATCATTCCTGACTCCGGCCTGCCGCGGCAGGCATATGAAATAATTCACATCAATTTCTCTCTTCCGGTTTTTGTCATTTTAGATAATAAGTCATAGCCGGTCATCAGTCAAATAATTTGTACCCTGTCGAAAAACAGGAGATACATGCAGGTGTTCACCTCACCATGCCTGTCTCAACGCTATTTGTGACATCGGTTGCGTCAATCCCGGATACGTTCCAGCCCCCGCCGAGGGCCTTTATAAGAAGGACTCCTGCCGCCATCCTGCGGCTCATGATGTCAACCGCTGTTCTTTCATTGTCCAGCTGCACTGTCTGAGACACCAGAATGTTCAGGTAGCTGACGGTGCCTGCTTTGTATTGATTCACGGTGAGCTGCACAGACTGCCGGGAGGCTTTGACAGCCTCGTCCTGGGCCTGGGCTTCCTGCTCCAGGATTCGGAGAGCCGCCAGATTATCTTCCACTTCCTGAAAGGCGGTGAGAACCGTCTGACGATAAAACGCGACACTTGCGTCATAGGCTGCCTGGGCCTGCGTTGTCTGGGCCCTTCTCAATCCACCTTCGAACACACTCTCAGCAATGGCGGTTCCGACAGACCAGAAGTGGTTCGGCCAGGTCAGCCACTTGGACAGCTTCGAGCTCTCATATCCACCGGACGCAGAAAGTGTAACAGTGGGATAGAAGGCCGACTTGGCAACCCCTATCTGGGCATTGGCCGAGGCAATGTGTCTCTCTGCCGACGCAATATCAGGCCTGCGTTCAAGGAGTTCGGAGGGAACCCCGACAGGTATCGGAGGAGGGACCATATTCAGCGGAGAAGCAGGAATGGCAAAGACCGATGCGGGCTTGCCGATAAGTACTGCTATCGCGTGTTCGAGCTGAGCACGCTGCACGTTGAGGTCAATCAGCTGGGCCTCCGTGGTCTTCAGCTGCGTCTCCGCCTGAAGGACATCGAGTTTAGAGGCTATGCCGTTCGTATAGCGGTTTCTGGTAAGGTCGAGGGTCCTTTGAAAGGCGGTCACCGTATCCTCCAGAAGTCTCTTCTGGGCATCAACCGCCCGCAGTTGAAAATAGTCCTGGGCCAGCTCTGCCTGGCTGCTGAGACGAACCGCTTCGAGGTCGGCTGCGCTTGCCTGTGCGCTGGCACTGCTCGACTCTACACTGCGCCGAACGCGACCCCAGACATCCAGTTCCCAGGAAAAATCCACAGGCAGAAGAAAATCTGAAACAGCGCTTGGCGATTTGCTTCCGCCTGTGCTGCCGGTACTCCCTGTGCCTCCGCTGTTTCCGGTAGGATCCGGACTTGCTGTTCCGCCTGTCTTGCCAGGGCTGCCCGAACTGCCGGATGCGCCTGCTCCAGTAGTTGTTGACGGTCTGAGAGAGCGGGAATAAGAGGCCCCGGCTGTCAGTGTCGGAAAGTATCCAGCGCGGGCAGCCCGGACCAGGGCGCGCGCCTGACGGAAATTTGCCTCTGCCACAGCCACATTCTGGTTTGAGAAATTGACCTGCTCTTCGAGGGCATCTAATAGCAAATCACCGAAGATCTTCCACCAGGCTCCTCTCACGATATGATCGCGCGGTTGCGCGATCTTCCATTCTTCTGCTTCCTTGTATGAGGAAGGAGTTTCTATTGTGGGCTTGATATAATCAGGGCCAACGGTGCAGGCCACAAAGAAGGTCAAAACCGCACAAACGCCGAAAAGTCCAATACAAGAGATCATTCGACCAAGAATATTCTTTATCATTTCTCCCTTTCATTAAGGTCTTAAGCGGGAATCCAATTAGTTCTGATGATTATTTCCATTTCCTTAAGAATGAACCCTATCTTCATTTATCACTGTCATGCTTTTCCGCGTTTCTTTTCAGCCCAGAGCCTCAGGCGGTCGAGATATAGATAGACGACCGGCGTTGTATATAGGGTCAGCATCTGGCTGAATATCAAGCCTCCGACAATCGCTATACCGAGTGGCCGGCGGAGCTCGGATCCGACTCCCCTTCCCAGCGCCAGCGGCAGAGCTCCGAACAGAGCGGCCATAGTTGTCATCATTATGGGGCGGAACCTCAGGAGGCATGCCTGGTAGATCGCATCGACAGGCCTCTTCCCCTCTTTTCGTTCAGCCTCCAGGGCAAAGTCGATCATCAGAATCCCGTTCTTCTTCACGATTCCTATGAGGAGAATGATCCCGATTACAGCTATAACGCTCAGGTCCGTGCGAAAGATTATGAGAGCGAGGACTGCGCCGATGCCCGCGGAGGGAAGTGTTGACAGGATGGTTATGGGGTGAACATAGCTTTCATACAATATTCCTAAGACAATATATACCGTAACCAGAGCGGCAAGGATCAGCAGAGGCTCGTTGGCAAGGGATGCCTGAAACGCCTGCGCTGTGCCGGCGAAGTTGCCTCTGATGTTGGCTGGAAACCCCAGTTCGCGTGTGGCGGCAGTTACTGTGTTTACCGCATCGCCAAGGGCCGTGCCGGGCGCCAGATTGAACGAAGCGGTCACAGCCGGAAACTGACCCTGGTGATTCACTGCAAGGGATGTGGCATTCGGTTTGTACGTTGAGAATGCGCTGAGAGGTACGGGCAGTCCGCGGCCGGAAGGCACGTAAATGTCTTTCAGGGATTCCGGCCTCTGCCAATACTGTGGTGCAACCTCCATAACGACATGGTATTGATTCAGCGCGGTGTAGGTGATCGCGACCTGCCGCTGGCCGAAGGCGTCGTAAAGTATGTTGTCGATAAGCTGAGCCGTAATACCAAGACGTGAGGCAGTATCCCTGTCTATGGCGAGAGACGCCTGGAGGCCCTTGTCCTGGAGGTCGCTGCTCACGTCGACCAGTTGCGGGATCGTGCGCAGTTTCTGCACTGTGCGCTCCGCCCACTGGTTCACTTCCATAAAGTTGTCTCCCTGAATCGTGTATTGATACAGGGCCGTGCTGATCCGGCCCCCGATTCGCAGGTCCTGCACCGGCTGAAGATAGGTTGGAGCGCCCGGCACCTGAGAGAGCCTCTTGCGCAATCTTGTGATGATATCCGTGGCGCTGGCCTTGCGAGTTTCGAAGGACTTCAGGGCGATAAACATCCTCCCCGTATTGGTGGTAGACCCGCCGCCGCCACCGCCGCCGGTGAATCCGATAACGTAGTCCACATCCGGGTCCTTTCCGATTATGTCTACTATCGCGGCCAGTTTCTTCCTCATCTCCTGAAAGGATGTGTCCTGAGCCGCCTGAATGCTTCCCGCAATTCGTCCTGTATCCTGCTCAGGGAAGAAGCCCTTCGGGACTACTTTGAATAGGAAGATGTTGATTATAATAGCGCTCAACGTCAGGATGAGCATGAAGCGCTGATGATGCAGCGCCCACCGGAGGGTTGTCTCGTAAAGGCTGCGCATCCTGTTGAAGATATTCTCGCTTGCCCTATATAAAGGACCGTGCTGTCTCGAATGAGACTTCAGGAGCATGGCGCACATCATGGGGGTCGTAGTCAGAGAGAGTACCAGTGAGACAACAACAGCGGCAGACAATGTAACTGCGAATTCACGAAACAGCCTGCCCACCATGCCGCCCATCAGTAAAATTGGGATGAACACTGCCACTAATGAAGCACTCATCGACAAAACTGTGAAGGCTATCTCTTTGGAGCCTGACAATGCAGCCTGCAGGGGCGGTTCCCCTTTTTCCCTGTAGCGGGTGACGTTTTCCAGGACGACGATCGCGTCATCCACAACAAATCCGGTAGCTATTGTGAGAGCCATCAGGGAGAGGTTGTCCAGCGAGTGGCCGAAGAGGTACATTATCCCGAAGGTGCCGATGATCGATACTGCGACAGCGACTCCTGGGATGACCGTGGAACGGAAGTCCCGCAAAAAGGCAAATACCACCAGTATTACAAGAGTGCCGGAGATCAGGAGGGTCCATTCGACATCCCGCAGGGAACCGCGGATAGGGGGAGTCCTGTCAAGAACAACGGACAGTTTGATTCCTCCGGGCAATGCCGCCTCCAGTTGCGGCAGCATGCTGCGGATATTGTCTACCGTATCAATGATATTTGCCCCGGGCTGGCGGAATAGTATCACCATAACAGCAGGCTTGCCGTTCACGAGCCCCGCGGCACGAAGGTCCTCCACTGAGTTGTGGACGTCCGCTATGTCGGGCAGACGCACGGCTGCGCCTGACCTGAAGGCAACAACAAGGGGCTGATACTGTTCGGCCTTGTGCAACTGGTCGTTTATCTGGATCTCCCATGTCCTATCGCCTTCTGTCAGCTGTCCCTTGGGCCCGTTTACGTTGGTGCTTGCCAGCACGCCACGGACGTCTTCAAGGCTTATCCCATATCTGCTCAGTGCCGTCGGGTTTAGATCCACGCGCACTGCCGGGAGAGAACTGCCTCCGACAAATACCTGGCCGACTCCGCTCACCTGGGCCAGTTTCTGCTGGAGAATGGTTGAGGCTGCGTCATACATATCGGGAGTGCTGACAGAATCCGATGTCAGGGCGAATATGAGAATAGGGGCATCGGAGGGATTGACTTTCCTGTAAATGGGATTGATCGGGAGATTTGACGGAAGAAACCCTCGCGCTGCATTGATCGCGGCCTGGACATCGCGTGCTGCCCCGTCGATATTTCGGTCAAGCTCGAATTGAAGTGTGATGCTCGTAATCCCTCTATAGCTGGTCGAAGTCATTTCGGTGACTCCGGCTATCCTCCCGAACTGTCGTTCGAGGGGCGCTGCGACGGATGTGGCCATGGTTTCAGGGTCTGCCCCTGGCAGGGTCGCAGAAACTGAAATAGTAGGAAAGTCTACCTGCGGCAGAGGCGATATCGGCAGGAGCCGAAATGAGATCACTCCGGCCAGGACAATACCTATCGTGAGGAGTGTTGTCGCAACCGGCCTCTTGATAAACACGGAGGATATGCTCATTCCGCCCCCGTATCCGGTGCATGGTCTTTCTCGCGAAGGTCTGTCTTTCCGGACCGCAGGCGTCTGGCCATTCGGTCGAAAGCCAGATAGATAACCGGCGTTGTGTAGAGGGTCAGCATCTGGCTGATGATCAAGCCTCCCACAATAGCAATGCCGAGGGGCCTACGGAGCTCTGAGCCAACCCCTCTGCCTAATGCGAGTGGCAGTGCTCCGAGAAGTGCTGCCATGGTTGTCATCATAATAGGCCGGAACCTCAAGAGGCATGCCTGGTATATAGCATCGACAGGACTCTTCCCCTCTTTCCTTTCGGCTTCCAGAGCAAAATCCACCATCATAATGCCGTTCTTCTTAACGATTCCGATGAGGAGGATAATTCCGATTACTGCGATGACATCCAGTTCCGTGCGAAAGATGATCAGTGCCAGAACCGCTCCCACGCCCGCGGAAGGAAGAGTGGAGAGGATGGTGACCGGGTGGATATAGCTTTCATACAGAACGCCCAAAATTATATATACCGTTATCAGGGCCGCAAGGATTAATAATGGTTCGTTGACCAGCGCTGCCTTGAATGCCTGTGCCGTGCCTTGAAAGCTTGGTGTGACGCTGGCCGGCAGCGCCATCTGCCTCGTGGATTCCTCGATGGACTTCACCGCTTCACCGAGGGAAATGCCGGGCGCCAGATTGAATGAAGCTGTCACGGCAGGAAACTGTCCCTGGCGGTTGATGACCAGCGGACCCGTTGTCTCCGTGGACTTGGTGATAGCGCTTAACGGCACCTGGCCGCCGTCGCCGCTGCTGAGATAGATTGAAAGCAGTCCGTCGGTGGCCCGCTGGAAATCGGGCTTGACCGCCAGCACGGTACGATATTGGTTTAGTTCCGTAAATATAGTTGATACCTGGCGCTGACCAAAGGCGTCGTACAGGGTATCATCTATCTGCTGGGGCGTGATTCCCAGCCGGGACGCTGTGCTTCTGTCTATTTCAAGAGAGACCCGAAGCCCTTTGTCCTGCTGGTCGCTGCTAACATCCCTCAGTTCGGGGCGTGTCTTAAGCATGTCGACAACCTTCGGGGCGATTGCCTTCAATTCCTCTGTGTTAGGGTCCTCAAGGGTATACTGGTATTGGGTCCGTGCTACACGTGCATCAACGGTAAGATCCTGTGCCGGCTGCATGAAGAGGGTTATGCCGTCCAACTTTGACAGCTCGGGTTGAAGGCGTCTAATCACTTCGCTCGCGCTTATTCTGCGTTCGGAAAGGGGTTTCAGATTTATGAGAATTCGTCCGCTGTTGAGGCTCGTATTAGTTCCATCGATCCCGATAAATGAAGAGAGACTAGTAACCGCCGGGTCTTTCAGCGCTACCCTGGCAAGTGCCTGCTGGCGTTCGGCCATCGCCGGGAAGGAGATGGATTGTGGTGCTTCGGAGATGCCCTGTATGAGTCCTGTGTCCTGCACCGGGAAGAAGCCTTTCGGCACTATTATATAGAGGACAACAGTAAAAACCAGCGTGCCGATTGCCACCAGCAGAGTAGGTTTCTCATGCCTGAGCACCCAGCTCAGGGTCTTTGCATAGATATCGATGATCTTGTCGAACATCTTTTGCGACATCCTGAAGACCTTTCCCTGCTTTTCTTCAGGCGTATGCCTGAGGATCCTGGCGCACATCATTGGTGTCAGAGTAAGAGAGACAACTGCTGATATCAGTATCGTAACTCCAAGGGTCACCGCGAACTCCCTGAACAAACGCCCCACAACGTCTCCCATAAACAGTAACGGTATCAGGACTGCGATGAGAGAAACGGTCAGCGACAGGATCGTGAAACCTATCTGTTCAGCACCCTTGAGCGCTGCCTTAAAAGGGGGATCCCCGTGTTCGATATACCTGGCAATATTTTCAATCATAACTATCGCGTCATCGACGACGAAACCTGTCGAAATAGTGAGGGCCATCAGTGACAGGTTGTTCAGGCTGAACCCCATCAGGTACAGTATCCCGAAGGTCCCTATCAGAGACAGCGGTACCGCAACAGATGGGATGGTTGTCGCGGAGAGATTACGAAGGAACAGAAAGATCACGAGTACTACCAGGGCCACCGCAAGCATCATTTCCAGCTGAACGTCACGCACGGATGCACGAATCGTTGATGTGCGATCGGTTAGGACTGAGACTTGCACTGAAGGCGGAAGAGAACTCTGCAGCTGCGGCAAGAGTCTCTTGATCCTGTCGACGACCTCAATGACATTTGCGCCAGGCTGGCGCTGTATGTTTACAATTACCGCTGGAACATCATTCATCCAGGCCGCTTGCTGGACATTCTCGACACCGTCGATGACATCCGCAACATCAGACAATCTAACCGGCGAGCCATTCCGGTAGGCAATCACCAGGGGCCTGTATTCTGAGCTCGACAGGAGTTGATCGTTTGCTCCGATAATGTAGGCCTGACGCGGCCCGTCAAACCCTCCCTTTGCCTGATTTACACTTGACACGGCGATAGCCCCTCTTACCTGTTCAAGTGTAAGACCGTAAGAGGCCAGGGCCGTCGGATTTGCGTGAACCCGCACCGCTGGTCTCTGCCCCCCGCTTATGCTCACAAGCCCAACCCCCGGCAGTTGTGAAATCTTCTGGGCAAACCGGGTATCGGCCAGGTCTTCAACTTTCGGCAGTGGCAGAGTCTCCGATGTCAGAGCAAGAGTCAGGATGGGTGCGTCAGCGGGGTTCACTTTACTGTAAACAGGGGGGTTAGGAAGATCCCTTGGGAGGAACGTAAAGGCTCCGTTTATGGCGGCCTGCACCTCCTGCTCGGCCACATCCAGGCTCAGGGAGAGACTGAACTGGAGAGTTATTATCGAACTTCCGCTCGAACTTGTCGAGGTCATCTGGGTAAGCCCGGGCATCTGGCCGAACTGTCTCTCGAGAGGAGCGGTTACGGACGAAGCCATGACATCAGGACTTGCGCCCGGGAAGAACGTCCTCACCTGAATGGTGGGATAATCTACCTGTGGAAGGGCTGACACGGGCAGTTGGGTGTATGCCACGGCTCCAGCCAGAAGCATGGCGACCATTATCAGCGTGGTGGCCACCGGACGCATGATGAAGGGGCGGGATAGATTCATCAGACGCCCTTGCGCTGGGTACCCTTGTCCTGTCTTAACTCAACCTTGGAACCTTCCCGAAGCCTCTCTGCGCCTTCCACTACGACAAGCTCGCCGGCCGCAAGGCCTGTCTTAATTGCCGCTTCGCCCTCCTGAATCTCAGAGACACTGACCGCGCGCACTCCGGCCGTATGATCTGCCTTAACAATATATACGAAGGTGCCTTTGGGGCCTCGCTGAATTGCGGCTGCGGGTACTACGATTACGTCCTTCAATATGTTAACAAGAAGGCGGGCGTTGACGAACTGATTCGGAAAGAGCTGGTTCCCGGAGTTCGGGAACAAGGCCTTGAGTTTAACTGTTCCCGTGTTCGGGTCTATCGTATTGTCTACGGTCAGAAGAGAGCCGGTGGCGAGTTTCCGCTTTTGATCTCTGTCATATGCCTCGACAGCCATTTCGGGAGTGACCTTCATTTTTTCTACCACAGTCGGAAGATAATCTTCAGAGATTGAAAAGATTACCGTTATCGGCTGCAGCTGCGTGACAACTACCAATCCAGTGGCATCGCTCGCATGGACAATGTTTCCCGGATCAACAAGGCGAAGGCCAAGCCGTCCGCTGACAGGGGCCGTTATCTCACAATAAACGAGCTGGAGTTTTGCACTGTCTATCTGACCCTGATCCGCCTTCACATTTCCTTCGTACTGGTGGACGAGAGCAACTTGGGTATCCAGCTGCTGCTTTGAGATGGAGTCCTGCTGCCAAAGCACTTGATAGCGTTCCAGATCAACCCGCGCATTCTGAAGAAGTGCTGTGTCGCGCGCCATCTGACCTTCAGCCTGAGTCAACTGGACTTTGAAAGGCCTCGGATCAATGGATGCCAGGATGTCCCCCTTTTTTACGAGCTGCCCCTCTCTGTAAAGAACTTCCATTAATTGGCCGTCGACACGGGTCTTGACGGTAACAGTGTTCAAGGGGGTCACCGAGCCTAGTCCCGTCAGATAGATACTGAAATCCGAAGTCCCGGCCGGAAGCGCAACCACGGAAACGCTGACTTGGGGAGATTTCGAAGCCTCCCTTGACGATTGACGTTGAGGATTGACCCAAAAGAAATAGACCGCTATTGCCGCGAGGCAAACAGCCGCGATGATCCACCACCTCCGGGATCTGTGCGCAGATCCGGCTTGATCCGCTTGTTCGTCTCTGAGTTCAGGTTCCTCCGGGGACATGTATTCACCTCTTTCGCACGACCGATTACACGGCCTTTCGAAATCTATTGCAAAATAGGTGCCTATGCGCAAGTTCCTGATTTTATGCCACTAATAAGAGAAGATGCGAATTCGCCAGGGCACCTTTCCTCGTTTAAACGGAATATTGCCAGAGTTGCGGGGCATCCCGGATGACGCGCAGGCATTCATATTGCATTTTGCCCTGCACCATCTATAATTTAAGTAACCTTCAGTCGTATAGACTTAAACGGAGAGAATATAATTGTTCAATAATCTTCTGCGCATCCTGATTCTATCCATGTTTGTTGCAGTGCCTGCATGGGGAGTTGGACCGGATTCAGATGAAATCGGAGTGTATGAAAGGATCGGATCTAATGTCCCTCTTGATCTCAATTTCCGGGATGAAAGTGGTTCGCCCGTTAGGCTGGGTGACATTATCGACCGGCCGGTCGTGCTTACGATTATCTATTACAAGTGCAGTCATATCTGCCCGCAGATGCTTCTGGGAATTGCCGATCTGGTGGATAAATCAGAGCTTGTTCCGGGGAAAGACTATCGAATAATCACTGTGAGTTTCGACGAAACAGAAATGCCTGAGGACGCACACAGTCTGAGACTGAATTATATTAAAGCGATAAACAAACCCCTTCCCGCAGATGCATGGAAGTTCCTGACAGGCGATGCGGACAATACCAGAAAGATTTCTCGTGCAGTGGGGATCAAGTATAAGAAGGTAATGCATGGGTTTGTTCATCCCGAGGTCCTGATTATTCTGTCACCAGGCGGAAGAATCACAAGATACCTTCACGTCTCGACTTCCTCTTACGGACTCGGATATCCGGTAATGTTCTCGACTGTTGATTTTGCGCGGGCGGTATCCGAGGCATCAACGGGGATTACCGGTTCGGGAATCAAACAGGGACCCTTGCTCTGTTTCCCGCATGAGCCGGAACAGCAGGCGAAATTTTTTTCGATGCTCAAGATATTTGGAACAGCAACACTAGTGTTGATCGCGGCGCTCTTCGTTTACCTGAGGTTCTTAAACAGGAGACCGTCATCGGGAGAGAATACTGATGGAGAATGATTCTCAGCGAGAACTCAGCTTCTACGAAGAAGGCGGGAAGGGCATATTGTCCTGGATCATGTCCACCGACCACAAGCGTATAGGCATCCAGTACCTTGGGGCGTTGCTGAGTATCTTTGTCATAGGAGTCTCACTTGGATTGATCATTCGCCTGAGCCTCATATCTCCGGGGTGGCTTTTTGGCGCACAGACTTATAATGAGATCTTTACGACCCATGGGATATTGATGATCTTTCTCTTCATTATCCCTGGCGTGCCTGTTGCGTTCGGCAATTTCTTCCTGCCTATAATGATAGGCGCACGCGACGTTGCATTCCCGAGGCTTAATCGCCTTACATGGTGGCTTTATATCACCGGAGCCGTTATCGCAGCCCTTTCCCTGTTCATACACGGAGAGCCGCCTGATACCGGATGGACCTTCTATGCACCTTACAGCATAAAGACCCAGGCTAACGTCGGGCTGGCGGTCTTTGCCGTGTTCATACTCGGGTTTTCTTCAATATTGACCGGACTCAATTTTGTGACCACTATTCACAGGCTCAGGGCGCCGGGCATGACATGGTTCCGGATGCCGGTCTTTGTCTGGACCCTTTACGCTACGGGCTGGGTGCAGATGCTTGCTACGCCGGTGCTCGCAATCACCCTCGTATTCATCATACTCGGGCGGGTCTTCGGGGTAGGGTTCTTTGATCCGTCAAAGGGGGGAGACCCGATCCTTTATGAACACCTCTTCTGGACCTATTCCCATCCTGCGGTATATATAATGGTCCTCCCGGCCATGGGCATCATTAGCCAGATAGTCCCAGTGTTTTCGAGAGAGAAGCTCTTCGGATATAAAGCCGTAGCGCTCTCCGCATTAGGGATAGCGAGTGTGGGCTATTTCGTGTGGGGGCATCATATGTTCACCAGCGGAATGAGCGACACGTCGCGGGTCATCTTCTCTTTTATCACCTTCCTGGTCGCTGTGCCCAGCGGCGTCAAGATCTTCAACTGGGTCGCGACCATGTACAAGGGCTCGATAACAGTTTCCGTTCCTCTGTTGTTCGCTATGTCATTTATCTTCCTTTTCTCGATAGGGGGCCTCACGGGATTGATTATAGGATCACTTGCTCCCAACCTGCACCTTCACGGCACGTACTTTATCGTGGCCCATTTCCATTACGTGATGTTCGGTGGAGCAGGCATGTCCATTCTTGCGGGTCTTCATTACTGGTTCCCGAAGATGTTCGGTAAGATGTATAAAGAGAGACCGGCCAAGGTCGGCTGGCTGATCCTGTTCATCGGTTTCAATCTTCTGTACTTCAGCATGTTTGTTCTCGGCTACAACGGAATGCCGAGGAGGTATTTTGATTATCCGTCGAAATATTTCACAGGCCATCTCATATCAACGATAGGCTCATGGATACTGGCGGCCGGCCTTATCATAATTTTCGGAAACCTGATGAGGGCATTGTTCAGGGGGGAAAAGGCGCCTGCCAATCCCTGGGACGGAAAGTCACTAGAGTGGAGCATCTCCTCTCCGCCGCCGGCTGATAACTTCAGTGAGACGCCTGTTATCAGGGACATCTCTTATTGATTGGATATTCGATGGAGCCCACTCCGGAAGATTATAGCGGGAAGTATCATATCGATGAGACAGGAAAGAAGATCGGGATGTGGTTTTTTCTCTTTACGGAACTGCTCTTCTTTGGGGGCATGTTTCTTCTCTACTCGGTCTATCGGTACAGATATCCGGCTGACTTCCACGCAGCTGCAAAGGGAGAGAATCTCGTCATCGGTTCTATCAACACCGCGATACTTCTTACCAGCAGCCTGTCGATAGCGCTCTCCATATCCGCTGTCAGAAAGGGAAACAGAAAACTCTCCGCTCTTCTTCAGCTCATAACGATCATCTCGGGGCTGGTCTTTCTGGTAAATAAATATTTCGAATGGACCGAAAAGATATTCAGGGGATTTTACCCAAATTCGCCCGTCATGATGGAACAGAATAAGGGCGTAATCCTCTTTTACAGTCTATATTACGTAATGACCGGCATACACGGGTTGCATGTTCTTATAGGAATTGCAGTCATCTCCTTCATGGTTGCATTCACGCTCAGAGGGGCGATTGTCCCGGAAAATTTCGCGAAGCTTGAGAACACCGGTCTGTATTGGCATTTCGTAGATATCGTATGGATATATCTTTTCCCTCTTTTCTACCTGATAACATGAAGACAACATCGATAATAAAAAGGGAACAACCGCACTTAGTCGGATACGGAACGTATGTGCTTGTCTGGGGCGCGCTCCTGATTCTCTTGGGCATAACTATTGCCGTAGCGAAAATGGATTTTTCCAATTTCAGTGTGTTGATCAATCTTTTGATAGCTTCTGTCAAGGCTGGTCTTGTGCTTATGTTCTTTATGCACCTGAAGTATGAGGGGAAGTTCCTTAAGGGGCTGGTCCTGCTTACGATCTCTGCCCTGGCCCTGATTATAGCCCTGACATTTTCGGATGTCTGGTATAGGTGAGGTGGATAGTGTTCCTGGGGCCTTCCAACACAGCGGGGAAAGTAGACACGGCGTTTCTTCTCATAGTTGCGATGTGTGTCGCCCTTCTCGTGATAGTCACGGTTTCCATGGTGGTTTTTCTGATCAAATACAACAGGAAGAGGCACCCGCAGCATGAGGTGGTGAAGGAAAACATGGTCCTGGAAATCACGTGGACCGTTATCCCAACCATCCTCGTTTTGTTGATGTTCTATTTCGGCTGGGTCAATTTCGATTACCTCCGAAATCCCCCGCGTGACGCAATGCCCATTCAGGTGATAGCCCGCCAGTGGTCCTGGATGTTTGTATACCAAAACGGCATACAGAGCGATGTCCTGAAGGTCCCGCTGAACAAACCTGTGGAACTGGTACTCACATCTCAGGATGTGATCCACAGCCTCTTCATCCCGGCATTCAGGATAAAAGAGGACTGCGTCCCCGGAATGAAGACACATCTGTGGTTTAATGCAAATGCGGCGGGAACATACGATATCTTCTGCACCGAATATTGCGGGGTCGGACACTCCCATATGCTTTCGAAGGTTATCGCAATGCCTGCCAGCGACTTTGAAACCTGGTATAAGACCGGTCAGGCCGCTGCTCCCGCAGACAAAGGCTACAGGATTCTGCAGTCGAAAGGATGCCTGGGTTGTCATACGGTCGACGGAACAAGAAACATCGGGCCCACGTTTAAGGGGATCTTCGGGAGAAGTGTGACGGTCACGACGAACGGCAGAGAGAGGCAGATAACGGCTGATGGGGAATATCTGAAGAGATCGATTCTAAAACCCGGGGCGGACATCGTGAAAGGATACCCTCCGGTCATGCCTGAAATACCTCTCACTGAGGAGGAATTGGAAAGGATAATAAAGTATCTGGAGGGTCTCAAATGAGAGAAGGAATCTTATCATATCCCGAGCTCTGCAAGATAAAGATATCTTTCTTCGCGGCGTTGTCCGCTGGCGCGGGATTCTTTCTGGCCTCTTCCGGAAGCGTGTCCGGGATGCTGATTCTGACAATGGGCGTCTTCATTCTCGCCTGCGGATCTTCCGCGCTGAATCAGTATCAGGAGCGGGAGACTGATGGGCTGATGGCGAGGACAAAGAAAAGGCCGATACCTTCAGGAAGGATCGCTCCCCTGAGAGCCCTGTGTTTTTCCTTGGCTTTGATTATCGCCGGCATCTTATCTCTGCTGCTCATGGGCGCGATTCCGGCCCTCCTTCTTGGAGCGTTTACGGTAGTCTGGTATAACGGCGTCTACACATTTCTCAAGAGGAAGACTGCCTTTGCCGTAATTCCGGGCGCCCTTGTTGGAGCAATCCCGCCCGCGATAGGGTGGTTTGCCGGGGGCGGCGCTTTGTGGGATCCAAAGCTTGCGGTCACATGCTTTGTCTTTTTTATGTGGCAAGTCCCGCATTTCTGGGTGCTCCTCTTTAATTATGGCCGGGAATATGAAGAGGCAGGTCTCCCTTCTCTGTCTGATCTCTTTTCCAGGACACAACTCCAGAGGATCACTTCACAATGGATATTTGCGATGGTTGTGAGCTGTTTCCTACCCGTGCTTTATGGCATGGTGCATACATTTACCGCCTCTTTACTCGTAGCCGTATCCGCATTTTCGGCGTGGCAAGGGGTGCGGCTGGTTAGGAGCATGAAAGACAGCAACAGTCAACTCGTTTTTAGCAAGTTGAACTACCACATGCTGTCAGTCGTCTTTCTTGTTTCTTTCGACCGGCTGACCTATACTTTGATTAATACGATTTGAACTTCGATGAGAAAGGAGGAGATGAGAGATGAAAAAGTTTTGAGCATAGCCGTTGCAGCTGGTTTTCTGGTCTCAATGCTTGGTGCATCATTTGCTGAAAACGAAAAGACGGGTGAGGAGTTGTTCAAGGAGCACTGCGCTGTGTGCCATCCTGACGGCGGGAATATTATAAATCCCAAGAACACCCTTCACAAGAAGGACCTGCTTGCGAACAAGATCCAAAAGCCGGCAGATATCGTAAAGAAGATGAGAAATCCGGGTCCCGGAATGACAAAATTTGATAAAAAGACTATCCCGGACAAAGACGCGAAAAAGATAGCGGAGTACATATTGAAGACTTTCAAATAAAGGGGCCAGCACTCAGGCCGCCTTCTTTTTAACGGAATCTCACCTGCCCTCTCCCAGCTAGGGAGAGGGTTCCGCTCTTTCACCTGCAATACGACAGTTCCTAGAGTGTATTTAGATAACTTCCTATAACCACATAAGACGATTTGCCCTGCCTTTTGACCAACAACTCGATTGTCCTCGTGTCTTCCCATAATCCTATAATCGACTTGAACTCCTGAACGCTGCTGACAGGTTTCCGATCTATCTGCAGTATAACGTCGCCCGCCTTTATGCCTGCGACATCCGCTGGACTGTCGGTTCTCACCGCGGTTACGACTATCCCCTTACTGTCTTCAAGATGATACTTGCTCTGCAGCCCCGGAGACACGTTATCGATGGATATGCCGAGGTCATGCTGGGTGAAGTCGTTCTGGCCGGATGTCCTCTTCAATTGAGACTCTGTGTTCATGCCGGCCTCTTTCAGGTCGGCAACCACAATGAGCACGTAATCTTCGGGGTGGAGATATTTCTTTGCCACGCGCAGCACGTCTTCTTTTGTCACAGCCCGAATCAGAGAAGGATATTTTTCCGGAAAATCAAGCCCGAGATCATAGTATTGCACGCGAAGAAGGAAATCGGTGAGTTTGGCCTGAGTGTCGATCCGCATCGGGAAACTGCCGACCAGATACTTCTTCGCCCCCTCCAGTTCTTTGTCGGATATGGGCTCCTTCCTGATCAAGTCCATTTGCTGAAGCGCAAGTGATATGGCCTCGCGGGCCGTTGCATTCTTTGTCTGAAGAACAATCTGGAACGAGCCCGGGTATTTTTCAGCATCAAAGAAACTTTCGACGGAGTAAGCGAGTCCTCGCTTATTCCGTATCTCTTCCAGCAGCCTCGATGCGAACCCGCCTCCTCCAAGCACGTAATTCATCACGGTCACAGCATAGAAATCGGGGTTCCCCCGGCTGATGCCCTGGTTTCCGATAATGATATTCGCCTGTGTGATCTCCCTGTTGATCTTGATTGTAAGGGGACCTTTGGCGAAGGCGGAGGTGAAATCCGGTTGATGGACTTCTCCTGCCGGTAGAGCATCGAACCGCGGGAGAATCCTGGTTCTCACCTCTTCGGCGGAGATGTCGCCCGATAGGGCAAGGATACAATTATTTGGCCGATAATATGTCTTGTAGAAATGATCTATCGACTCACGGGTTATTTTCGGGATAGACTCCTTCGTGCCGTTTACAGGATGTCCGTATGGACTCGAACGAAACATCGTCTTAATAAACTCTTTTTCCGCCACATCTCCCGGCTGGTCGTCTTCACTCTGAATCTCAGCAAGTGTCTTTTTCTTCTCTCGAGCGATCTCTTCTTCGGGGAAGACAGGCTTGGTGAGCACCTCCGTAAAAATGTCCAGACCCTTATCAATGTCTTTCTTCAGGACGCGGAGAGTCATCGTAGAGTAGTCCCTGCCGGCTGAGGAGCCGATTGATGCCCCGAGGTAGTCGATGTCTTCATTAATGCGGTCCGCTGAATGAAGGGACGTCCCTAGAAGAAGGCCTCTGGCCGTAAGAAACGCCAGGCCTTCCTGCCCGGCGGGGTCACTCCTGGCACCTCCGTTAATCAGAAGTTCAAGCGTGACAAAAGGCAGCGAGTGATCTTCGGCATGGAGAACTACTAACTGATTCGGAAGAACGGTCTTCTGTACCGCAGGAATCGCCAGTGCATTGCCCTCCAGATGCCATGGCAATACAAACAGTAATGTGAATAACAAAAAAATGAAGCGCCCCGATGTCCTCATGTCAAAAGACCTCCTTTACCTGATAAGCCGCTCGTTCAATGAACCTTCGGAAGGGACAGTTGCGTCTGATTTAGGGGGCAGGGGGATGAGAACCCCTACCGTGCGATTATCCTTATCGAGATAAGCTTTTGCAACACGCATGATATCGTCAGCTGTGACTTTTTTTACAGAGGGTATGTAATCATCGATGGACTTCCAGTCACGGGCTATCTCGTGTTCCGCAAGAAGCATCGCCTGATAAAAAAGAGAATCCTGTCCGTACACGAAAGAAGCCTCTATCCTGTTCTTTGCCTTTTGCAGTTCACTTTCTCCAACCGGTTCTGTCTTAAGACGTTCTATCTCCTGATCCAGAGCCTTCTCCACTTCAGAAGTTTCCTTGCCTGGCAGAGGCGCTGAGGAAAGCATGAACAGACCCGGATCTTTAGAGAGAAGAGAATTCTCGGCATCCGCCTCCAGCACAAGCTGCTTGTCATGGACAAGGTCCTTGTAAAGGCGTGAACTCTTCCCGCCTGAGAGGACCTCTGCGATAACTTCAAGGACATAACCGTCATAACTGGACAGATTCGGGATGTGGTATCCCTCGATAATAAAGGGAAGGTGCGCCTCTTTTTTTATGTACACCCTTCTTTCTCCCGACTGTGCAGGGTCCTTATCTCTCGCCTGCGATGGGGTCTGCCCCTTCGGGACTTGTCCGAATTTCTCTTGTATTGTGTTAAGAAGTTTATCCTTTTGGAAATCCCCCACGACTACCAGAAATGCATTCGCAGGGTTGTAATAAATGCGATGGTAGGCCTTCACGTCTTCCAGCGTGAATTTACTGATATCTTCCATCCAGCCTATCGTCGGCCAGTGATAAGGTGAAGTCTGAAATGCCGTTGCATCCAGTTGCTCCGCGAGATAAGACTGAGGGTCATCATCCGTTCGAAGGCGCCTTTCCTCCATCACCACCTTCCGCTCGGTGTCGAAATCCTCTTCTCGGAGCACAAGATTCTGCATCCTGTCCGATTCCAGATCAATTGGGACATTCACGCTCTCGGAACTGATGTTCTCAAAATAGGCGGTATAGTCACTTGAGGTGAAGGCATTGTCATTCCCGCCGTTTTCCTGGACAATGCGTGAGAATTCTTCGGGCCCGACCTTTTGCGTGCCCTTGAACATCATGTGTTCGAGCATGTGAGAGAGACCGGTCTTGCCCCATTCTTCATTTCTCGATCCTACCCTGTACCAAACCTGAAAGGTTACCAAAGGGGCCTTGTGGTTTTCTAGCAGGATCACCTTTAGACCATTCTGCAGAGTCGTTTCATATGTGTTCTCTTTCAGCCCAGCCCACGATGGGTGCAAAGGGAGGGCGAAAAGCAGCGAAAGAAAAAAGACCAGAGTTGGCAGACTTCTGCCCCTAACCAGACTTGAATAGTTATGAGATCTTGATCGACACATAGAATGTCTGTCCTCCTCTCTTCATGAGGAGCAGGATGGGCTTATTCCTCTCTGTCTTCCCCAGGGCGTCGTTGTAATCACTGACACTCTTTACGGGTCTGTGATTAATCTCCTTCAGAATATCCCCCGGCTGAATTCCGCCGTCATCAGCAGGACTGCCCGGGGCTACATTAATGACAACGAGCCCGGCTTTGTCTCTGATGCCCAGCTCGTTCTGTATTTCAGGAGTGATGGGCGCGATCTGCATGCCGAGATTTGTTTCAGGAGACTCCATCTGAGAAGAGGCTGCCGCCCTTTGTTCAGTCAGCTCCTCCACCGTCACCTTCAGGCCCATCTCTTTGCCGCCCCTCAACACCGTGACTTCAGCGGTCTTCCCTATAGAAGTCTGCGCTACGATGAAGGGAAGTTCCGAGGAGGTCCTGACGGTTTTCCCATTAAAGGCGAGTATGATATCTCCTCTCTTTATCCCGGCTTTCTCTGCAGGGCCGCCGGGAACAACATCGCTCACCAGGGCGCCCTTCGGCTCTTTCATCCCGAACGACTCCGCTATTTCGGGAGTGACGCTCTGTATGGAGACCCCTATCCAGCCCCTGACAACCTTTCCCTTGTCTTTGAGCTGGGAAGTTACGTCTTTCGCTATGTTGCTCGGAATCGCAAAGCCGATGCCCTGTCCTGATTGTATGATCGCACTGTTTATTCCTATCACTTCCCCCTTGAGGTTGATAAGCGGACCTCCGCTGTTTCCGGGGTTGATCGGGGCATCGGTCTGGAGAAAGTCATCGTAGGGCCCCGAGCCTATCGCCCGCCCCGTGGCGCTGATTATGCCCTGCGTGACAGTGTGTCCCAGGCCGAAGGGATTGCCGACAGCCAGGACCCAATCACCGACTCTCATCTTGTCCGAGTCCCCGAGGGGAAGGACGGGCAGGTCTTTAAACAGCGATGAAATCTTTATGAGGGCCAGATCTGTCTTGGTATCCCTCCCGACGACCCTGGCCCTGAATTCTCTTCCGTCGGCCAGTTTTACCTTGATCTCATCCGCGCCTTCCACAACATGGTTGTTCGTTATGATAAAGCCATCCTTATCAATAATGAAGCCGGACCCCAGGCTCTGCTGTTTCATCTCCCTGTCCGGAATATCGCCGAAAAAGTGATGAAAGAAATCCCCGAAGGGACCCTGTTCAGGACCGAAGAAGTGCCGGAACGGGGAGCCGTGGAATTTCAGCGTGGTCGTCGTTCGTATGTTCACCACCGCCGGGTTTACCCTCTCGGCGAGGTCGGCAAAAGATTGCGGAAAGCCTATAACCTCTACGCCTCCCCTCTTGCTGCAGCCCGCATAAGGCGAGACAAGGATGGCGGACAAAACAGCGAGCAGAATGGCAGCCATAATTATAAAACGCGCTTTTTTCATGATATCGTCTCCGTTTCTCCTTCTCGATTGGAATTTTCGATAGTGCGGAAGTTTGAGATGCACTATCTATTATGGATCAGACGGGTGAGGCTCTCATTGATATTTGAATATCCGTTTTTGATTGAATCATCCCTGCTTCCCGCTTCAGATTCCAGTTTTCTTAACTCAGCTGTGACTTCAGACAGTTGTTTCCTGGTTGTTGCATCTGCGGCGGACATGGCGCCATTGATATGTTCCTCGGCTCTACCTATCTCCTGCCTCGCCCGCTTCGGGTCTCTTTCCGTAAACTGGTAAGTCTTTGCATAAAGGAGATGCATTCTGGCATTTATGAGGTAATCTCTTGTCTTATCGATAGTCTCAACTCTTCTTGCCGCCAGAGCCATATACGCTGTGTCGCGTT
>DATHCU010000156.1:0-2017 GCA_035319385.1 Thermodesulfovibrionales bacterium | reverse complement strand
TTTTCCTATAATTTCCTGCTCGATGAAATACTGCTCTCCCGATTGTTCAACAATGCTTTTCATTAGTTCGCAGCCCTTGCAGAAGTCGACCTTCTCAGGATAGGCGGCAACCTTCATCCCCGCGCAGTGCGTGCCCATAATCATCCAGCATCTGCCCTCTTTGCTTCCGTATGCCGGACATCCCGGCTGGCCGCAGTGTACATACTCCCAGCACCGGATCGGATTGCCGGCATATGACGGATTCTTCAGAAAGTCTTCCACAGGCTTGCCGAAATACTCGGCAAGCGCCTCTGACACCCTCGACTCAACTACCGGCTCGGAAGGTGTCTCAAGCATCTCCTTCCTAAGAGGAAGGGTGAAGCAGAACTTGCTTCCTTCTCCCATCTTGCTGGTCACCCAGATTATTCCCTTATGCAGTGAGACAAGTCCCCTGGCGATACTCAGCCCGAGTCCGGTGCCTTCGTACTGACGGACTGTGGTCAGGTCAGCCTGGACAAATTTATCGAATATCTTCCCTATATCCTCTTCCTTTATGCCTATTCCTGTATCCTCGACGCAAATCTCCAGGAAGATGGGGACCTCCCCGGGCTTCACCCCCCTCTCGGATATGCGGGCAGAGATGGTAATTCCGCCCTGATGGGTAAACTTCATTGCGTTCGACAATAGATTTATCAGAATTTCCTTTACCCTGTCTTCATCACCATATGCATGGGGCAGCCCCTCAGGAATATCCACGGTAAGCGTCAGGCCTTTCACCCTCATTTGGGGCTCAAAGGAAGGCGCCGCGGCCTCCACCAGCCACTTCAGGTCCAGTTCCTTGGGATTGATCTTCATCTTGCCGGCTTCTATCTTCGAGATGTCAAGGACATCGTTAATCAATTGGAGGAGATGTCTGGCATTTGACGCGACCTTGGAGAGACTTTTTTCCTGCTCTTCGTTAATGGGCCCATCCACTCCATCGATCATTAGATCGGTGTATCCGATGATAGCATTCATGGGGGTACGGAGTTCATGCGACATGTTGGCAAGAAATGTCGATTTCAGCTTGTCCAGTTCTCGGAGGTCCCTGTTGGCCCGTTCCAGCAATGCCATCAATCGTGTCCTTTCATTCAACAACGCCGTCTTTCTCTGGTTCTCCTCCTCCAGTCTCTTGCTGAATGAAGACACGCTCTCAACCATATAATTAAAGGTCTTGCCGAGAATGCCGATCTCATCCTCTGTCTTTACATCCACAACAACGGACATGTCCCCCTCCGCGAACCTCTTCGCCTTCTCTGCGAGGCTTTCGACGGGACGTCTCACCAGGCTATTGACCATGAAATAGATGAGTGCGATAGCAACCGGTATGAGGACAACCACAATCATGATCGTACGGTTCCTCTGGGCGATAACCTGAGTATAGGTCCTTTCAGCATCAAGCCTCACCACGATGCCGCCCAGGACTTTCCTTGTGGAGCCATGGCAGTGGTAACAGTCTTTTTCATTAAGAATCGGCCGTATCACCATCAGATGTCTTCTGCCGTTCACAACATCTTCAAGGGGCTTCCTCGGCTGAAATTCAGGCTCCGTGCCAGATTTCAGGGTCTCGGAAAGGCCCCGTGATATTAAGGCATTATTGATGGATTCAGAGAGTTTAGTCTTCAGCTTTTCGGTATTGGTCGAGTAGATAATCTCCTCGTCAAAATCGCAGATATACACCTCCACATCCTTCATCTTCGCCCTGATGTCGGCGAGCTCTCTTCTTATGGCCTCGCTGTCGCCCAGTTCCATCGGATACTTGATTCCCGCATAGATTGAATCGGCAAGCTCCCGGCTAATCGACGCAGCTATTTCGAGCCTGTCCTTCGTGCCGAAATATATCCTCATGTAGATCTCTGCGAGCAGGACCATAAGTATGACTAGCAGCATCGCCAGCATTATTTTGTAGCCAAGTCTCTTCTTTATAAGTTCAAGCATTTTTTTCAATATGGTAAGGACATAAACGGATATTCATCCTCATCAAAGCAACCATGCGTCT
>DATHCU010000155.1:0-5595 GCA_035319385.1 Thermodesulfovibrionales bacterium | reverse complement strand
AGGGATAGTGTCTTCCTCTGCAGATGGTCTATCAACCGCCCCGGCGTGCCTACTACGACGTCGACTCCCCGCCTCAGCGCCTTGAACTGCCTTTCCATGGATGAGCCGCCGTAGACCGGCAGGACTTCGACCCTCTTGTGCTTGCCGATCTTGTGAATTTCCTGGGCGACCTGGACCGCCAATTCTCTGGTCGGCTCCAATATTATCGCAAAAGGATTTCTGCCTCTCTCACATTTTTCGACGATAGGAATCGCGAAGGCCGCTGTCTTGCCGGTGCCCGTCTGGGCCTGGCCGACAATATCCTGGCCATTCATGACGATAGGAATCGCCATGACCTGTATCGGGGTAGGCTCTTCATACCCGATTTCGAATATCGACTTCATCGTCTCTTTGCTCAAATTCAGATCTTCAAAATTCATTCTTTCTCCTCAAAAATGAGAAACCCCAGGGCTTTCAAAACCTCTGAGGTCCATTTAGCTTCATTCTCCAAAAGCCTTTATATTATACCACGGACGACAGGGAATAAGTGCGGACCGCAGTTTTTGTGTTATCATAAATTCTTATGGAAAAAAGACTTCAGAAGATACTATCCGAGATGGGCATCGCATCAAGAAGGGAATCGGAGGAACTGATCCTTGAAGGAAGAATAAAGGTCAACGGAAAGATAGCCGAGATAGGCATGAAGGCGGATCCGCAGAGAGACCATATCAAAGTAGACGGCAAACTGCTTACCAAAAGGGAGCCGAAGACGTATCTCTTATTCAACAAGCCGAGAAACGTTGTGACAACCTTGAAAGACCCTGAGGGCAGGCCTACGGTCAAGGACTTTCTGAAGGATATGAAATACAGGGTTTATCCGGTTGGAAGGCTTGATTTCGATTCCGAGGGTCTTCTCCTCCTCACAAATGACGGCGACTTTGCAAATGCGATCATGCATCCATCGAAGAAGATTGCCAAGACATATGAGGTCAAGGTGAAGGGTGTGCCTGAGCAACAGGTATTGGAGAAACTGAAGAGAGGCATTCGGCTGGAAGACGGCATGACATCCCCTGCGAAGATCAAAGGGCCGAAGACTACTGAAAACAATTCCTGGCTCGAGGTTACGATCTATGAAGGCAGGAAGAGACAGCTCAGGAGGATGTTCGATCAGGTGGGGCATAGTGTGCTTAAGCTGAAGCGGATCAGAATCGGCGGCATCCAGATCGGAGATCTTGCGCCCGGAAGGTACAGGCATCTGACGCCGGATGAATTGAACAGGATTAAGCAGGCATTCTCACAAGAATAGATTATTCGGAGGATACATGGTTCGCGACAAAGGCTGTGGAACGATAACGGAGTCTGATATTGGGAAAACCTTCGCATTATGCGGCTGGGTCTTCAGGCGGAGAGACCACGGCGGCCTCATCTTTATAGATCTCAGGGACCGGAGCGGCGTGTTTCAGGCCGTCTTCAGTCCGGATGTTTCAGGCCCGGCCCACGAGGCTGCTCATGACTTGAGGAGCGAGTATGTCATCAGTGTCGCGGGTGAGATAAGGAAGCGTCCTGAGGGAACAGAGAACCCTTCAATGCCGACCGGCACGACCGAGATGTATGTGAACAAACTCGAAGTGTTGAATGAATCGGCAGCGCTGCCGTTCATGATTGAAGATGCGGCTGAGGCGTCCGAATACTTGAGGCTGAAACACAGGTATCTCGATCTGAGGCGGCCCGAGATGCAGAGAAACCTCATTGTGAGACACAGGGTCTCGAAGATCATGAGGGATTATCTTGATGCACAGGGATTTCTCGAAATAGAGACTCCCATGCTGACCAAGTCGACACCGGAAGGTGCTAGGGACTATCTTGTCCCGAGCCGCCTGAACCCGGGACATTTCTATGCACTGCCGCAGTCCCCGCAAATCTTCAAACAGATCCTGATGGTCTCCGGTCTGGAGAAGTATTTTCAGATCGTGAAATGCTTCAGGGACGAAGACCTGCGTGCCGACAGGCAGCCTGAATTCACACAGGTCGATATGGAGATGTCCTTTATTGACAGGGCGGACATAATGGGCCTGATTGAAGAGATGATCAGAAAACTATTCAAAGAAACCCTCGGGGTGGATCTCCCCAGACCTTTTCAGCGCCTTGACTTCAGGGAATCCATGGAGAGGTTCGGCAATGACAAACCCGATCTGCGGTTTGGGCTCGAACTTAAGGAAATGGCGGATCTTGCAGAGAAGGGCACATTCAAGGTATTCCTCGACGCCCTGAAATCGGGCGGAAGGGTTAAAGCCCTGAATGGAAAAGGCATGGCTTCGCTTTCGAGGAAAGAAATAGATATGCTGACAGAAGAGGCGATCTCCTTTGGGGCAAAAGGGCTTGCCTGGATCAAGGTGAAGAATGGATTCGAGTCCCCAATAGCTAAGTTCTTCCCCGAAGAAATCCTGAAGCTCATGGCGGGCAGGCTTGAGGCAGAAGACGGGGACCTCATGATATTTGTTGCGGACAAGGAAAAGGTCGTGCACGACGTGTTGAGCAGGATGAGGCTCGAACTCGGCAAGCGCCTGAACCTGATAAAACCGGGATTTGAGTTCGTATGGGTGACCGACTTTCCGCTTCTCGAGTGGAATGATGAAGAAGACAGGTTCGAGGCCATGCACCATCCTTTCACCGCGCCTATGGATGAAGACGCCGAAAAGATGCTGACAGGTGATGTCACTGATAAAGCCGTGGTATCTTCGCTGAAGGCCAAGGCTTATGATATCGTGCTCAACGGGTATGAGATCGGCGGCGGAAGCATCCGTATTCACCGGCGGGACGTTCAGAAGAAGATGTTCGAACTTCTGAGGATATCCGATGAAGACGCTCGGACGAAGTTCGGATTTCTTCTCGATGCCCTTGAGTATGGCGCTCCGCCGCACGGAGGCATCGCCCTCGGGCTCGACAGGCTGATTATGCTTATGGTAGGGGCGTCATCGATAAGAGACGTCATAGCCTTCCCGAAGACCCAGAAGGCATTCTGCCTCATGAGCGGCGCTCCCTCAACTGCGGAACAGAAACAGTTGAGAGAGTTGTACATCAGGCTGAACCTGCCGGAAGCGGAAGCATAATTAGAGTCGGCATATAGACTGCGGTTCCGGCAAAGATCCGCCGTTCCCGCGAAGGCAAGAATCCGGTCGTTTCTATAGATCAGTTCTTGGTGGTTACGATGCCCCGGTTTCCGGAGGAAAACTGATCCAGTTCTTTCATCCGGGACTCCACCAATTGATCTGCGGCAGCTCCGGTGGAAAGGATTGCTATCAGGGCTATGCCGAGGATCAGGCCAACCGTTAATCCTGCGAAAAACAAAAACATTGTCACCTCTCCCAGGACAAAATAACGTCAGCTCTCATTGATGGTGAAAATAGATTCCTCAACGTCTACCGACTTTGCATATTTATACACGATAAATACGTATTTGTCAACAAATAAATTACTTTTAAGAACATATATTGCATTTTTGTGAACAATACGGTTATCGGCAGATACAAAAGCGAGGCGGGATGGACCGGAGGCAGGGTCAAAACTTTTTCACATATTCCATATACGAATCGTAATTGCGCTTTGTCTCGGACATATTATCGCCGCCGAATTTTTCGAGGAAGGCGTCTGCTACGGTCAGGGCGACCATTGCCTCGCCTATTACGGAAGCCGCGGGAACTGCGCAGACATCCGAACGTTCGTATGCGGCCGCAATCTGCTCTTTTGTAATGAGGTCAACGGAACGTAGGGGTTTTCTCAATGTAGGTATCGGTTTCATTGCCGCCCTTAGGATGACCGGCATGCCGTTTGTCATTCCGCCTTCGATCCCTCCCGCATTGTTCGTCTTTCTGTAAACCCCCCTCATATTCCCACTCTTAACAACGTGGGGACGGGTGGGCATATAAAAGATTTCATCCATGACTTCTGATCCGAACCTTCTTCCCATCTCAAAACCAAGGCCGACCTCGACTCCCTTGATAGCCTGTATACTCATCAATGCCTGGGCAAGTCTGCCGTCAAGTTTCCTGTCCCACTGGATGTGACTGCCCAACCCCACTGGAAGCCCGGTGACAAAGACCTCGAAGATGCCGCCCAATGAGTTGCCCTCTCTTAATGCCCTATCAATAAGCTTGACCATGCTCCTTGATGCCTTTTCGTCAGGGCATCTGACAGGAGATCCCTCTGCCCTACTGAACAAATCTAGAAGTTCCTTTTCCTTGACCTCTTGAACGTCGTCTGTTGCTTTTCGGGTCCCTATCTGAACAATGTAACTCCCGACCCTGACGCTGAAAACGGACAGGAACTTCCTGGCGACCGCCCCCAATGCCACGCGCATGGCCGTTTCTCTTGCGCTCGAACGCTCAAGGATATTCCTCACGTCACGGTGGTCATACTTCAGCGCCCCAGTAAGATCCGCGTGACCCGGTCTCGGCCTCGTAACTGCGGGGATAGCCCCCTCGGCAGAAGCCTCGGAAGACATACCCTGGGACCAATTCTTGTAATCCTTGTTCTCGACGATGAGGGTGATCGGAGAACCCATGGTCTTCCCCCATCTCACGCCCGAGAGGATCTCGGCATGATCGGATTCGATCTTCATCCTTCCGCCCCGGCCGTATCCGCCCTGCCTTCTGACGAGATCTCTATCAATGTCATCGGCATGGAGAGAGAGTCCGGAAGGGATTCCTTCAATGATTCCGGCAAGGCCTTTCCCGTGTGATTCGCCTGCGGTTATATATCTCAATGCTGTCATAGTGCTAGAATATCCAGTGAAAGTATACCACACTTGATTTCTTTGTATCAGGGATATTGAAGCGCATATGAACTTAAGAACTCTGTTAGGCTACGTCCTGATTCTCGGTCTGTCTTTCTTTCTTCATGCGGCGAAGCCTGCGAATAATCTCTACTTCAGCACATTGCCTTTGCTGATGATCATCTATCCGATCGCGGTCGGCCACAGGATCAAGCTGAATTTTTCGCTGAAGGATCTTTCGCTGGGGCTGTTGATATCAGCGGCCATACTCTTGCCTTATTATCTCCTGTTTGGCGGGAACCTCAGATCCATTACCGTTTCATATGTTCTCTTTCAGCTTCTGAGCGTCTCATTTCCGGAGGAATATTTCTTCAGGGGCTTCCTTCAGGACTCGATCGGAATGAAGTTCAAAGGAGTTCTTGTGGTCAGTGTACTCTTCTCTCTCGCACATCTGCCGCAGGCTATATTCAGCAACGAATGGATCGTGCTTCTCAGCTTTTTTCCGTCTCTGGCAATGGGATGGCTTTATATGAAGACTGGCAATATATTACCGGGGACAGTGTTTCATCTGCTAGCAAATCTCATGTATAGCGTTTCTATCAGGTAGGCTGCCAATCCCCACAAGTGTCTACCCTTCATCCTTCTCCAAACTGTTCGAGTTTGTAATGCCTGGTTGATCCGTTCTATTCTCAGGGCAGAGGCCGTGCCAGAGCGTCTTTTGTCCCGAAAGTTCCCGGCATTCCCCGGAGCTTGCATATGGACTAACCAGGGACACTTCAAATCACTGCAGAGCCATAGCCTTTCCCAATAGTCGTACAGCGGTGATCCGGATTAGCGCCTAAAGG
>DATHCU010000154.1:0-8560 GCA_035319385.1 Thermodesulfovibrionales bacterium | reverse complement strand
GCAATAACACTAATGACCGTCTACAACATTAGCCTGACAACCAAAGACCTGCCCGAGAAATTTTCGATTATGGTATATCTCACCGAGAACGTTTCCCAGCAGGACGTGGAGTCGATCATGAAGGCTGCAAGGAAAGACGCGGCAGTCGACAAAGTCAAGTATATCCCCAAAGATGAGGCGTGGAAAGAGTTGAAGGCGAACCTCAAGAATACTGATTACGTGCTGGAAGGCGTAGGGGAAAATCCCCTTCCAGACACGGTGGAGATCAAATTAAAGAGCGCGGCGATGAACCCGGATACGGTCAGGAAACTCACTTCGAGTTTGAGATCAGTTAAGGGAGTAAATGAAATAGAGTACGGAGAGAAGTTCCTCACCTCAATCTATTCTCTCGGCAAAGGCGTTAGAACAATCGGCATGGTTCTGATTATCCTGATGTCCGCCGGGACGCTCTTCGTTTGCTACAGCACAGTCAAAATCCTTTTCTACCGGAAAAACAGGGAGATAGAGACCTACAGGCTTCTGGGGGCCACAAGAGGTTTCATACGCGCCCCCTTTGTTATCGAGGGCGCAGTAATCGGTCTTTCCGGAGGTTTTCTGAGCCTTGTCGGCCTTTTGGCCCTTTACTACTTCGTGCTTCTCAAAGTCGCCCTCGCCTTCCCTATTTTCAAGTCGTTCGTCTTCCCTCTCAACCTGTCTTATGCCCTCCCCGGAGCGGGACTTTTTCTCGGTATAACAGGGGCTGTCTTTGCCATCGGAAGGATCAGATACTAAGCATTTGAATCCATGGAGCAGAGAGTCGATACCAGACTGAAGCAGATGCGTCATTGGGAAATCAGCAGAATTTTCCCCGTGGTCTTCTTCTGCCTACTCCCGATAGTATATTTGTTTATCCACGCCGCGAATTGTCTAGCGGGCACGCCTAATGAAGAGTACAGGAAGATACAGAAAGAGATCAAAAACCAGAAACAAAAGATCGAAGAAATCAGGAAGCACGAATCGTCCGTCCTCACCGATATAGAGGACACCAACAAACAATTGAAAGACGCGGAATCGGACCTCAGGAAATACAGGAGCAAACTCTCTGATACAGAGTCGGGAATCGCACGGCTCCAGGCCGATATCCGCGCAAACAAGATGGACATCGACAGGCACAGGGAATGGCTCAACAGGAAGTTGAGGGCCATCCACAAGTATGGCAACACTTCCGACGCCATCTTTCTGCTGATGAGCGCCGACGACATTTCCCAGTTGATGAGACAGGGGAAATACCTCCAGTATGTCTCTGTCTATGAACACAGGCTTCTCAACTCCTATAAAGCGAGTCTGGAGAGTCTCGGCAAAAAGCAGGGTCAGTTGGTGGGCATGAAGAAGGATCTCGAAAAAAACCAACTGAGGGTGAAAGACCAAGAGGATAAGCTTTCCCGGACGCTGAAGCATAAGGAGGAACTGCTGACCTCTGTCAGAAGACAGCAGGCCTCCCACACCAGAATCCTGAAGGATCTGCAGGACGCCTCCAACAGAATCCTGGACATAATAAGGGACTCCGAGAAGGCTCAGAGAGGTAAAGAAGAAATACTTGCGGGGAAGGGGTTCGGCAGTCTGAAAGGCAGGCTTCCCTGGCCGATTGAAGGCAAGGTTGCGATACACTATGGTTCCCAGAGAGATCCGCAGTTCAACACTCCCATCTTCAGGAGCGGCGCCTTTATTCAGGCCACTGATAAGGATTCATATGCAAGGGCAGTGCACGGCGGGAAGGTGGTCTTTGCAGAGTGGTTCAAAGGCTATGGCCAGATGGTGATTATCAACCATGGAGACGGTTATCATACCCTTTATGGAAGTCTTTCCGAGATTTTTGCTAGAGTTGGAGATATAATAAAGGGGAAGCAGGCAGTTGGTCGGGTCGGGACATCGGGACTTCTGACATCGCCCGGTCTATATTTTGAACTCAGATATAAGGGTAAACCCCTTGATCCATTACAGTGGTTACAAAGGAGATAAAAGCTGGAGGGTATGAAGATGCTTCAGAAGTCATTTCGGAAACAGGTTATTATCGCTGCGGTTCTCGTCGTCACTATTCTTTCTGCCGGCTTTGTTGTCGGGAAATGGAAGATAAGCAGTGTCGATGCGGAAGAGGGGTATGAAGAACTAAAGGTATTTACCGAAGCCCTCTCTCTCATCAGGAAGAACTATGTTGAGGACGTAAAGCCCAAAGATCTTATATATGGCGCGATAAAAGGTATGCTCAGTTCTCTCGATCCGCATTCTGCATTCATGACGCCGGACCAGTACAAGGAGATGCAGGTCGATACAAAGGGAGAATTCGGCGGCCTCGGCATCCAGATAGGAAGCAAGGACGGCATGCTGACCGTCATCGCACCATTGGAAGACACTCCTGCCTACAAGGCCGGTATTAAAGCAGGGGACAAGATAATAAAGATAAACGGCGAATTCACCAAGGATATGGGGCTTCATGATGCCGTCAGCAAGATGAGGGGCGTGCCCGGGACTGCTGTGAAGATCACTATCATGCGGGAAGGCTGGAAAGATACGAAGGAATTTACTATAACGAGAGAAATCATAAAGATCAAGAGCGTGAAATATAAGCTGCTGGATGACGGCATAGGATATGTCAAGATAACCCAGTTCCAGGAGCAGACGTCCTCGGACCTGTCAGCCGCAATGGATAATCTGACAAGGCAGAAGGTGAGCGCGCTCATCCTCGACCTCAGGAATAATCCGGGAGGACTCCTGAACAGCGCTGTTGACGTCTCGAGCCAATTCCTTCCGTCAGGTAAGCTGGTGGTATTCATCAAGGACAGGAAGGGAGACAAGATCGAATACAAGAGCAACAGACACAAGACCGAGTTTGAACTACCGATGATCGTTATTGTCAATCAGGGTAGTGCCAGCGCTTCCGAAATTGTTGCGGGCGCCCTGAAAGACTGGAATAAGGCTGTGCTTGTCGGAACACAGACATTTGGGAAAGGTTCGGTCCAGTCTGTCGTACCGCTTGGAGATGGTTCAGCCCTGAGGCTTACTACGGCGCGCTACTATACCCCTAAGGGAACATCTATTCAGTCCACGGGCATCACTCCCGATATAATGGTAAAACCCGAGTTGAAGGATGGAGAAAAGACTCGTCCTGTTATCAGGGAGAAGGACCTTGAGAAGCATCTGAAGAATGAGGAGAGCGAAGATAAGTCCCTTGACTCCGATGAGATGATACCGATAGAAATCGATGAAAAGGACGATCTCCAGCTTCAGAAGGCAATTGATCTTCTGAAGACATGGAGGGTCTTCAAGGAACTGCCAAAGGCGTCGTAGACATAATAACATCGGATTACAAAGGGCAGGCGTGATGCGAGGCTTTTATCATGTCTGCCCTTTTGCTGTACTGAGGTAATGAAATTGACCACAAAAGAAGCGATTGAACGGAGACGCAGCATCAGAAGATTCATGCCGGACGCTGTTCCCGATGAACATCTGGCAGCAATTCTGGATGCTGCCCGGCTGGCGCCGTCGGGTTGTAACGCCCAGCCCTGGCGCTTCAGAATAGTAAAAGACGGAGATACAAAGTCGAAACTCGCCCGTGCTGCCTTCGACCAGTCATTTGTTGCAAAGGCGCCGGTCGTCATCGTCTGCTGCGCTGACATCCAGGGTTACCTGAGCGGGACTTTGTCGGGGATCCACGATCTTGGGAAAATAGGCGCAGTGGAGGACAGGATCGTCACTATCCTCAATAAACGGGCGGAACAGATGGACCTTCAGATGAAGGTGGTGAGCAAAGATCAGCTTGGCGCACGGATATCTTTTAACGTAGCGATAGCAGTCGAACACATGGTCCTGAGGGCCCTGGATTTCGGCCTTGGAAGCTGCTGGGTCAGGCTGCTGGATGAACAGATGGTAAGAGACATCTTTGCGTGGGATGAGAACATCTTTGTTGTCGCCCTCCTTCCCCTGGGATATCCCGCTGAATCTCCTGCCCCGAGGAAGCGGCTGGAAATCCGGGATATACTGATTTAATCCGTATCCCTCACTGGCGAAGCGCAAGTCCGGGGCCAATGAAGGACTCTCGACGAAAACCACAGGGTATCCAATAGATAGAATTGTTTCTTTAAATTCGCTCGTTTACCCCGCGGTAAGACGACGGGGGGATTGCGCACGCTATATGTTTCATATCTCTCCGGGCTTGTGTTAAAATGTGCACGAGCGCCGTGGCCAGAATAATATTCGACATAGAGACTGCCGGAAGGGATTTCAAGAGTCTGGACATTCCTATACAGGAGTACCTCCTCCGCTTTGCCGAGACAGAGGAAGAGAAGGAGGAGGTCAGGGACAGCCTTTCTTTCTATCCCCACACCGCCGAAATCGTTGCCATCGGAATGCTGGATCCGGATTCGCAAAAGGGCTTTGCATTCTATCAGAACAGCGACCAGCCTCTGCTGCCGTTTGAAGAGGACGGAATCCGCTATGAAACCGGGACAGAAGAAGAGATAATCTCGAAGTTCTGGAATGTCATTAAGGGATACAAACAGTTCATAACGTTCAACGGCAGGGGTTTCGACTGCCCCTTTATTCTCACCCGATCTGCCGTGCACAAGATCAAGGCCCGGAAGGACCTGATGCCGAACAGATATGGAGACGCCCATACGGACCTCCTCGACCAGTTGTCATTTTATGGAGCCTCTCGCAGGAAATTCAGCCTAGACATGTGGTGCCGCACATTCGGAATAAAGAGTCCCAAGGAAGACGGGGTTACGGGCTACGACGTTAAAGAGCTCTTCAAAGCGGGGAAGTGTCTGGAAATCGCCCGCTATTGCGTGGGGGATATCAGGGCGACGCGGGAGCTTTTGTTCTACTGGGAAAAATATATCAGATACTCGCCTTAGCGAACATCAATGAAGAACCCTGCGACAAGGACCGCAGGGTAGATCCGGCATTATCACTCATTATCGACCCATTGCAAATCTGGATTTGAGGAAAAAGAGAGGGGCAAAACCTTCATTCGGCTTGCCCCTCACCTTTGGATAGTTTGTCTAAGAATCTATGCTGACTTCATCATTTCAATTTTTCGAGTATGCCTTTTAATGTCGCTTCTTCAACCTTCAGTTCTTCTTTAAACTCATGTTTGCCGCCCGATGCGATCTCACCCCTCAGTTCAGGCAAATAGTCCTTGAGCACTGCTGTAAGGGCGCTTCTTTCTTTGTCAGTCAATTCCAGGTTCATGTTAATGTCTCCTTTCTTATTGGTAGATTAAGAAATATTCTCCCGTCGATAGCCGAGAGACCGGGTCGTATACCATTTGATCAAATGCATGTATTCCGCCCCAAATATGTTATTTTTACGATATTCGATAAGCCCTCACCGAAAGATTTCTGACTCCTCTCCTCCGGAGAACGAAGCCCTTTCATCACCTCCCGTATCCTTTATCAATAAGACTTTAGCAAAACCAATGCCACAGATAACTACTTGATATTATGTATTCTTTTTGAAAAGAGCATCCTGTCTCCGGGGAGAATTGCCTTCCAACAGGAATATTGCCCTGAATTAGTGAAGTTCAGAAACACCGATGGTCGGTAGAGTCCGGGAGCGGACACGCGCCTGGTGGATCACCATCACGGTTCTTAAGGGGAGAATATACACATAATACAGGCTAGGGGTGATTTGACGATTTCTTCATTAAGTGCAAACAGAGGAGACCTACCTCAGCGGCAAACTGGGAAGGTTTCTATTTCCGGCTCTTCAGAATTTCCTCGACCGTCGGAAAAAGTGAGATGTCGGTGTGGGGCAGGAAAAGTGCCGACAGGTATTCGTCCATGAAGTTTCTTGATACCGAGAGCTCGATATTGGTCATCTTCTTCGCAATTTCTTCGGCGTCCCTTCTCATATTCTCCGAGAGAAGACAGAGGTATGCGCCCACAATTGAAGTATTGCCCAGGAACCTGAATTTTTCCCTGGGTATGTCCGGCAGCATGCCGATAAGTATTGCTTTTCCAACATTCAGATAATTTCCGAACCCGCCGGCGATATAAACGTGCTCCAAATCGCCAAGGGTGAATCCGGTTTCCCTCAGCAGCAGCGAGACGCCCGCAAATATCGCTGCCTTAGCCCTTATGATGTTCTCTATGTCGACTTCCGTGAGGACAACCTCACTCCTACCGTCACTGTAAAAAACGAATTCAGGGCCTTCAACTCCGTCTCTGATCCTCCCTGACGCGGCATTCTTTATTATTCGCCCCTTCTGGTCGATGATACCTGTCAGGAACATCTCAGTAATGGCGTCTATCATGCCGGAACCGCATATGCCGACTGGTTTGCCGTGGCCGATAACACCCAACTCCGGTTCATAGGTCCGGGGAGCAATCTTGACAGATTCCACAGCGCCCTCGGTGGCCCTCATGCCATGCCGTATGCCGCTACCCTCGAAACATGGTCCTGCAGAGCAGGCTGCCGTAACGAGCCATTCCCTGTTGCCGAGCACGATCTCTCCGTTTGTCCCAATGTCCAGGAACAGAGACAGATCGTTGCTCCGGTGCAGCCTTGAGGCTAGCACACCCGCAACAATATCTCCACCGACATAGCTGGCAATGCACGGGAAGGTGTAAACAGGTGCGTTGTTGTTGATAGGCAGGCGCGCTGTGCCGGCCGTCCACAGAGGGAACGAATTAATTGTGGGGGTGTAAGGCTCTTCTCTGATGAATTGCGGATCGATGCCCCAGAACAGATGCGTCATGGTCGTATTTCCGGCCACTACTGCCGACTCTATCCCGCGATCGGAGATGTCATGTCTTTCCAAAAGGGGATTCAATAGACTGCTTATGTCGCTTACAACATTTTCCCTGAGTTCCTCAAGTCCGCCGCCTTCGGTTGCATAAACTATCCTTGTTATGACGTCATCCCCATGACGGATCTGGGAATTATATGTTGAACCAACGTCTATGATATTGCCGTCATCCAGGTTGACAAGGTACAAAACCATTGTCGTGGTACCGATGTCCACCGCTATTCCATATCGTCCGGTCCTGTCACACGGTTTCAGAAAACACGCAGCTGATTCACGGGTGTGGCCGAGTTTGATCTTCCAGCCCGAATCCCTCAGATCACGGGACAGAGATGCAACAAACGGATGGGAAAACCTAAGGCCTTTCAACCCTGCTTCTTCAAGGGAATTCTTCAGGCGTTCAAGGTCGCTCATGTTATTGTCAAGCGTGGGTGAAGGGAGATCGAGATCAATCCATTCAACGATGGGAGAGATCTTTCCATCAGAGGTCCCGAAAAGCTCGAAGAGGTCCTGGGACCTCGCGATTTCAATGACGTCTCCGACGACCAACATGGATTCCTTCGGGATATCCAGAGTGATATCTTCGTCAGCATAGGTCTGGCAGGCAAGCACAACACCTCTGTCAATCTCTCCGGGTTGCAGTTTGGCGGTTGACAGCGTTCTGAACCCGCCTTCAAGTATTCTGACCTTGCATTTGCCGCACGTGCCTTTCCCGCCGCAGGAGGCCACGAGATATATGCCCTGTCGTTTGAGGGCATTCTGCAGGGTCTCGCCTTCCGCGATATCCAGTATCTTGCCTGTATTCAGTTTGATAAGCATTTTACTGGTATCTATTCTAGCACAACGAATATCCGTGCGAAACGACGGATATCGTGCGAGAAGTGTCTTGGTTTTGAAATTTTTTTTGCTATAATTGTCTTAGTTATAAAAAATAGTTTTAGCAGTGTCTTTGTGCAACACGAGCGGGATCTGATCTAAATATGAAAGGAGAACATAATGGCTACGAAAAAAGCAGCAGCAAAACCCGTAAAGGCGGCGGCAAAGAAGACAGCGGTGAAGAAGTCTGTAAAACCTGCTGGCAAGAAAAAGAAAGAAGTCAAGAAGGGCGATAAGTATTCATGCGATGTATGCGGACTTGTCGTCTCTGTCGATGAGACGTGCGGATGCATCGACACGTGCGACATAATGTGCTGCGGCGAACAGATGACGGCAACAAAATAGTCTCCTCAGGCTATCAGAAAGGGGCAAGGCATCGCGTCCTTGCCCCTTAGTGAGTGCCACCTTATTCTTTCCCTAACAAGAAACAACAGTTCTTCTTCAAGAGAGGCGCCGGGAAACTGTTTACCTCTTTACAGCTCGCGTCACTATTCATAACGCTTTCCCCGGCGCTGTCGCAGGATTGCCGTGACTTCAATTTCGCACAATAAATCGTCCCGGCAAATATCGACGTCCATATGGAACAAAGCCCTCGCACGGGGAAATTCCGCTTCATCAAGAATCCGTATACAGGAATCCATATCCCTGCTCCGTTTGAGGTAAATAATCGCCTGAACAACGCTGGTGAAATCTCCGCCGGCCCCCCGCAATATAGCCGAGAGGGCTTCTATAGTAAATGTCATTTGTCTCTCGAAATCTCCCGCGTGCACAGTTGCCCCGGTCCTGTCGATTGGGGCGGTGCCGCTTATGAAGATCAAAGAATTGTTCGGAAACTCCACTGAGACGGCGCGGCTGAACAATTTACCGTATTCAGTTGGTTCATTCTGCATGGGGGAGAACTGC
>DATHCU010000153.1:0-3790 GCA_035319385.1 Thermodesulfovibrionales bacterium | reverse complement strand
GGCCGGTTGTGACTTTAAGTCTGAGACTTGAGCACCACACCGATGGGCGCGAAATCAAAAAGAGAGGAATACCTGCTCTAAGAGTCCTTCAGATCCAACTGTGCCTGCCTGAGTTCCTCGTTCTGCATTTCCAGCTCTATCTGGTGAACTCTCAGTTATCTCAGGAAAGGCTGAAGAAGTATGACGCCGAGCTGGATTGCTGGCAATGATGATATGCTTAATATGAACAGCAAAGGTGGAGGGATAATCAGGCTTCCGGCCTACTTATTCTCAAGCGTAATGTTAATTTTCCTCATGACGTCAATCAGCGGGATCTTGTGCTTCTTCGCAATCTTCCTGCAGTCTTCGTACTCCGGCATGACCTTTACTATGTCCTTCCCGGAACTTGCAACCTTCACCCTGATTTTCCCAAGGGGTGTATCGATATTTCTGATCTCCCGATGAAGCACTTTTCGTTCAGTTTCGTAGTATCTCAGACCTATTGTCGTTGTCTCTCTGAGTATGATCTCGGACAACCGTTCCTTCTTAAGTTTGTCGCAGAGAGCAGTCAATTTAATCCCGGGCCGCCCTTTCTTCATTATTATCTGAGTCAGAAAAACGTCGAGGGCCCCGGCCTTAAACAGATGCTCCATGACGGATTCATATATCTGCGGGTTCATATCATCTATGTTTGTCTCGATGACTACAATCTTGTCGCTTCCATTCCTTCTGTCACCCGCTTTTAGCGGGGGCGATCCCGGAGCCTCAGACGCATCGCCCGTGAATATTCTCAGCATGTTGGGCCAGCCCTCTGCGTCTCTTCCTCCCGCGCCGGAACCAATTGCCAGAGTATTCATAACAGGCATGCTGCCGAAGCCGGATGAAAGTTCCTTAATGATCGCCGCGCCGGTGGGCGTAGTCAATTCAAAGCGCGCACCCCTCGAATATACGGGGGTATCTTTCAAGATCTCAGCGACTGCAGGGGCAGGCACCGGCAGCCTCCCGTGCTCTGTTTCCACAATGCCACTCCCGAGATTTACCGGCGATGCATATATCTTTTCGACGCCGAGCATATCCAATCCGATAAGCGTCCCGAAGATATCCACGATGCAGTCTACTGCCCCGAGTTCGTGGAGATGGACTGTGGACGGAGTCGCGCCATGGACCTTTGCCTCGGCCTCGAAAATCCTCCTGAAGATGTCGGCCCCTCTCTTCTTTATTGCCTCGGAAAGCGACGACGCGCGGATGGTCTTTTCGATATCTCTCAGCAGGGAAAGATTCTTTCCCTGAATTCCTCCCTTCGAGGACGGGGCAGAGGTGAGAACAACGTCAACCTTAACTGCTGCTAAATGGGACCGCCGTACCTTTCTCGATGTCAGGCGATAGCCCCTTACAGGGATCATCTTCAGCTCCCTTTCTATCACCCTCAAAGACGCTCCGGCATCGACTAAAGCTCCCAGGCACATGTCTCCGCTTATCCCGGAAAAGCAGTCAAAATAGGCTATCTTCAATCTCGTCCTCCGTTTCCGAATATTTTACTTGAAAAGGTCGATATATGACAGGCATACTTATCCGGACCAACATACTGAAGGTGCCCTCCAGCTTGATAAAACATGGTCAGATGTGCTAAAAAACATGCGGAATTCCGGGGGGAAGCATTCGATAATTTGTAGTAAGTGCAGGGCGGGGGGGGTAAAGCCATGGATATACAATCAGACGGATACCGCATCGGTGAATTACTTGTTCAGGAAGGCCTTCTTTCCGAAAAACAGTTGCAGGAGGCTGTAGCAAAACAGTACAAGAAGACCTCGTATTCTCCTCTCGGGGAAGTCTGCGTACAGATGAGATTCATCTCGAAGGCCCAGCTTAATGACATCCTGAAGAAGTATCGGAAACGTCTTAACCTTGGGACCTTGCTTGTGCAGATGGGCCTGATCAGTCAGGAAGAGATTGAGGATGCCCTTGAGTTGCAGAAGACCGAGGGTAAGAAACTCGGCCGTATTCTGATAGAGCAGGGGTACATTACCGAGTCCAATCTTGTCAATACCCTCAGCATTCAGCTTGGGATACCCAAGATGATCCCTGCGCCTGGGCTTATCGACCCGGTCGTGCTGAAGGGAGTAAGCAAGGCTTTTCTTCAGAAGAATGAGTGTCTGCCGGCCTTCAGGGACGGTGACTCGATAACGATCATAATGAGCGATCCATTGTCTGAGGAGACCATCAGATCGATGGAGCATGTCTTCAAGTGTAGAGTGGAACCCGCCATTGCCGGATCAGAGGATATCCTGAAGGGCATCAAAGTCGTATTTGATGATCTGCGGATGATGGACAGTTCCACATATAGACCCACGAGTTCTCAAAAGAACGTCATGATTTGCGATGCGCAGAAGAGCGACGGCAGCCAGGACAGCATCGAGGACGTTCTGAATTTCATCATCTCCAGCGCTATCATGGAGAATGCTTCTGATATTCACATAGAACCCCTCGAAAACATGCTCCGTGTAAGGTACCGGATCGATGGCATGCTGCAGCACAAGACCGATCTACCTTCTTTCATCGCTCCGAATCTGGTAAGCAGGTTAAAAGCGTTATGCGGACTGGATATTGCCAACAGAAGGAAGCACCAGGACGGCAGGATCGCTGCCAGGATTATGAACAAGGGCTTTGATCTGAGGATATCCACCTATTCTTCGATTAACGGGGAAAGTCTTTCGATCCGTATCCTTCCCAACCAGAACAAGCTTATGGATATCGAAATGCTCGGCTATTCTCCTTATGTCCTTTCCCTTTACAAGAGGGTCCTCTCTATTCCTGCGGGTATCATTCTCATCACCGGGCCGAGCAACAGCGGGAAGACCACTACCCTCTACGCTTCTCTGAAATATCTCAACAATATGGACAAGAAGATCGTTACGGTTGAAGATCCGATTGAGTATACGATAAATGGTGTGATCCAGGGCCAGATCAGTGAAAAGTCCGGCCTCGTGTACAAGAATTTCATCAAATCCTCGCTGCGTCAGGATCCTGATGTCATCATGATAGGAGAGATCAGGGATTTATCGTCTGCTGAGGCTGTGGTCGAGACGGCGCTGAGCGGACACAAGGTGCTGACCTCTTTTCATACTGATGATACAAGCAGTGCGCTGCTGCGTCTTCATAAGATCGGGATTGAGACCTTTCTTATATCATCTACTGTTATTTCAGTCCTGTCACAGCGTCTTGTTCGCACCCTCTGCCCTAATTGCAAAGAACCCTACGTTCCGGGTGAGGAAGTCCTGGCCTCTTTCGACAGCATTTCTCCCATAAACCTTGACGAACATGAGTTTTACACCTCCCGTGGCTGCCTCGATTGCAATAACCTGGGCTACAAAGGACGCACCGCCATATGCGAGATCATGATCGTCAATAATGAAATCCGCGACGCGATTCTGAACAGACAGCCTACCGCCCAGATCAGGGCTGTTGCCCGGCAGAGCGGCGGTCTGCTTTCGATGAGGGAAGATGGTTTCTATAAAGCCACCAAAGGGTTGACGTCGCTTGAGGAAATCATACGTATGGCGTCGTATAACGACGGAGATTCTCTTCTCAGGCGTTCTTCAGAGGAGATAGTTGCCCTGAGTGAAATGGAGCACTAGCAGAGAAGCGTCTTTTCATGATAGTTCAGAAGCGGTTGGCAGTCCCTGTCTCTGAAGTAGGTTCAGAGGGCAGATAATCCCGTTCCGCACGCCTTTGCGCTTCATCTTCCTATATGTTGTACTTAGATTGATATGGCATATAACATAGCTTATTATATGGATATCGGACTCAGGGA
>DATHCU010000152.1:0-8599 GCA_035319385.1 Thermodesulfovibrionales bacterium | reverse complement strand
CATAGGAGGCCGGAGATTCAGGAGGCATCTCTGAGGCTCTGGACCATGAAGGACAGCAGCGGAAGCCTTGCGGGTTATATCAGGTTTTTCGGGAAATTTTTGCGTTGAACCTCAGACGATTCTTTGTCTTTTCCCTTGTATTTCACGCCCTATTGGTCTGCCTTCTGTTTTTGATGCCCACGCCATCCGGGACCGGAGAGGGGAGCGAAAAAGGACTCTCCGCCAGACTTGTCTCACCTGAGGAGATCGAAGGCAGGCTGACTCCAAAAACACCCCCCGGACGACTCAGACGTCCTTCTATTCCAGCCGCGCCCCCTGTTTCAGTTCCTTCGCTGCCGGCGTCAGCGCCTCATCCCCTTTCAGAGAAGTCTTCCTCCGCTGGTCCGGTAATCCCTCCGGTCTCTCCCGGACCCCCTGCTCCTGTTGCACAGTCACAACGTGAGAACAGGGAGAAGATCCCCGCCGCGGAAAAACCGTCCCGGCTCGAGGCAAAGAACCCTCAGGCTGAAAGAAATAAGACTGTTTCTGTTCCCTCACATGCCCCGGCTCCTGCGCCTGTTCCTGCTCCCTTACAGCAGGCAAGAGCAACTGCTGACGAAAAGAAGGTCAAGGAAGGACAGGCCCATTCGCAGGATCAGAGAAGGACAACGGAATCCGTGCCGAGTATCCCAAGTAGTCCAAAACCCGCTCAGAGGCAGCCTTCATTGAAAGAAAAACTCTTTGACAAGGGTGTAATTGGCGATCTTGCAAAGAGGGACCTCGAGAAGCGGGACCGGGAAAACAAGGGCCGGATACCTCTTCGGGATGCGGAGAGGGAACACGCATATAACTTCGGGCAACCTCTGAGGGACCGCGGCGAGAAGAAGTTCGACACTGACAAGGAACTGGCTTTCGATGAAAAAGAACTGAAATTCATGCTCTACAACATGAAGCTGAAGGACCGCCTGGAACACATCTGGATCTACCCGCCTTCGGCTGCGGCCCGCGGCATTTCAGGAGACCTCATCATTCGCTTTACTATCATGAAAAACGGCAGGCTCGGAGCAGTGGAACTGGTCAGAACTTCAGGACACAAAGATCTCGATGACGCTGCTGTAAGGGCCCTGAGAGACGGGTCTCCCTATTGGCCCCTGCCCGAATCCTGGGGGATGGATTCATATACAATCGAAGGACATTTTATATATACTATTATATATAATTTATGAAACCGAGACTGTATCTCAAAGTGGGCGATCTGGTCAGACATCTGCATCACAATGCATGGGGCAGCGGCAGAGTTGTTGAGGAAAAACACTCAACCCTGCCCGGAGGAATATGCCTGGTGCGCATTCTGTTCGATGATGGCATCGAGAGATCATTCTTAAACGACCTTGACAACGAATGCTGTTGCTATTATTCGGGCCTAAGACTGGGTTAATTTAAGAAGAAGGTTAGGTTTTCATTGTAACACTTCATTATTAAAGAATTTTCTTGACAAAAATCTCGCTTGATGGTTTAATCTCTACATGGGACCCTTCACATGCCTAATTGAGAGGGAGCAGCCGAGCATACTTGTTGTCGACGATCTGCCGTCGAATCTTGAGTTGATGGAGGCTGTCTTCATGAAAGAGGGCTTCAAGGTTTACACGGCCCTCGGCGCTTCTGATGCTATTGAAAAGTTCCAATCCTGCTCGGTCGATCTGGCGGTTCTTGACGTCATGATGCCGGGGATAGACGGATTCGAGCTCTGCTGCAGACTCAAGGACATTTCGGGGAAACGCTTCTTTCCTGTCATACTCCTGACGGCCCTTTCGGACAAGAAGAGCAAACTCAAAGGAATAGAATCCGGAGCGGATGATTTTATCAGCAAGCCTTTCGACACGGCTGAACTGCTGATGAAGATACGCTCCCTTCTGAAAGTGAAGTCCCTGAACGAGGACCTTGATCATTCCGAAAACATAATCATGACCCTTGCCGTTGCCATGGAGGCAAGAGATCCCTATACGAAAGGGCATTCATCGAGGGTGAGCAAGCTCGCTGCCGATTTTGTGGCGTATCTCGGTCTTTCGGATAAGGACCGCGAGGAGATGAACAAGGCCGGAATACTCCACGACATCGGGAAGATATGCCTGAGCGAATCATTGCTCCGCAAGGCGGGGCCTCTGACGAGGGAAGAGGTCGAGATGATAAAGACACATACCATACTCGGCGAGGAATTGTGCCGGCCTCTTGTTTCGATGAGGAAGATATTGCCCGCTATCAGACATCATCACGAACGCTGGGACGGCATGGGATTTCCCGACGGCCTTGCGGGAGAAGACATCCCGCTGATGGCAAGAATACTCTCCATTGTCGACTCCTTTGATGCAATGGTATCGGTTCGTCCTTACCGCGATCGGAGATCGGTAAAGACCACTATAGAGACAATGATATCGGAACAGCATAGCGGTCAATGGGACTCTGATCTGCTGAGTTATTTTCTGGACATGATCGGGTCCCTGGTGACCAGAGGCTTCAAGGTAGATGCTTAGGACGGCTATCGCCGGAGGCAACATAGGGGCGAGCGCTCTCATCTCGCTGCTTCGGGGAGACGCCAACGCCGACCTCATCGGGATATACGAGCGCAACCCTGACTCCCCTGGCGCGATCCTCGCAAGAAAATGGAACCTTCCGGTCTTCTCCGACGTTAAGTCGCTCTGCAGCGCAGGTCCGGAGATGGTCGTCAACGTGACGGGTGACGCCAACCTCAGCACCGAGATCCGCTCGGTCTCATCGAACAAGATCGAGGTGATCGAGGGCATCGGCGCCAGGTTCATATGGGAAATAATCGAGAAGCAGAAACGGGCAAAGATCGAGGCCTTTAAGACCGTCGAAGACCAGAAGACCATTTTCGGAGTAATAACCGAACTTGGAGAAGACGAAGGGCTCTCGAATTTCCTAGGTTTTATACTCGATAAGATCCTTGAAATGACCGATGCACCAGCCGGCAGCATCGTGGTCAGAGAATACGGCAAGATGAGGCTTGCCGCCCATAAGGGTTTGAGCAGGCGGTTTACCGAAAACAAGGTTTGGGACATCTTGCCGGGAGGACTCGCCGATGATATCCTGCGCAGCAAGCAGACAGTGGTTATACAGGATACGCTCAAAGTGGACTATACGAGAAACAATCCGGCCCTGATCAGCGAAAAGATAAGGTCCATGATTGCCTGTCCTGTCCTTCTGCGGGACAAGGTTGCAGGAATTCTGTATATAGACGATTTCAAGCCGCGCCAGTTCTCTGACAGGCAGCAGGCATCTCTAACCCTGATGACCGGCGTTATCTCTTTGTATATCGACAGGCTGAATTTGATCCAGAAGGCCGCGAGGCTCAACCTCAAGTCGTTTCATATGATGGAAGGCTCTAATGATGCGGTGGTGATATCGGACCCCGCGGGTGCCATCTCTTCATTCAACGAAAAGGCGCTGGAGATGCTGGGTTATTCAAAGCAGTACCTTCAGGGCAGGTCCATTGAAGTACTGTTGAAGGGTGACCAGTGGAGCCGTATTCGCGATGAACTGTCAATTAACATGTCAGTCAAGGGATTCGAGGCGACTGTTACCGGTTCAGGGGGCAGGGAAATCGAGATGCATCTGAACGCTGTCTTGCTGAAGAATTCCGAGGGAGTGCCGTCCGAACTGATCTTTCTCTTTAAAGATCTCAAGGATGAGACTAACCTGAAAAATGTCGTGGCCGAAAAGACAAAAGAGATCGAGGATCTGAGGGAGAATCTTGAGAAGAAGGTCACGGAGAGGACAGTCCAGCTCGAAAGGATAAACAGGGAACTGGAATATGCGAATCAGCTCAAGGGCAGGTTCATCGCGAACATGAGCCATGAACTGAGGACCCCGCTTAATTCGATTCTCGGCTTCTCCGATGTCCTTCTCGACATGACGTTCGGAGCTCTCACCGAGCACCAGGAACGATATATTAAGAATATCCACACTTCCGGCAAGCATCTCCTCGAACTCATCAACAATGTGCTCGATATCGCAAAGATAGAGGCGGGCAAGTATGAGATGGTCTATGAGACGTTCACGGTAGACGACGTTATCAGTGAAGTCATTAATGTTATGAAATCACTGGCCGAAAATAAGTTCATCGAGATATATGTCTCCATAGGGGAAGGCATAGGAGTTGTGACTGCGGACCGCATCAAGCTGAAACAGATTCTCTACAACCTCCTTTCCAATGCTATAAAATTCACGCCCGAAGGCGGTACGGTGAGGGTGGACGTTTCCCATGAAGAAGCTCCTCAGCCCGTGGTGCCCGAAAACGGCGGGGTGCAACTGCTGAAATTCTCTGTCCAGGATACCGGCATCGGCATAGGGCCGGAAGACAAGGAAAAGATATTTGATGAGTTTGAGCAGGCGACGTCGACATTGTCTAAGAAGTACGGAGGCGTAGGTCTTGGCCTTGCATTGTCGAAGAAACTTGTAGAACTCCACGGGGGGAGTATAACGCTTACGAGCAGTCTGGGCGAAGGGAGCACATTCTCTTTCACTATCCCGGACGCATCGCCGACCAATGGAACTCATGCAGTGGAGGATACAGAGGCCATAAGCCTGAATTTCCCCTGGATGAAAGACGAGGCGCCCCTTATCCTAGTTGTCGAAGATGATCTCTCTACGGCTGAACTGCTGACGCTCCATCTCACGCAGGCAGGGTACAAGGTGGCACATGCCTTTAACGGAGAGGAGGCGCTTGTCAAGGCAAAATCCCTGCAGCCTTTTGCCGTGACTCTGGACGTGCTGCTTCCGAAGAAAGACGGGTGGGAAGTGCTGCAGGAGCTAAAGGGCGACCAGACGACCTCGAAGATCCCGGTCATAATTCATTCCATCGTTGACAATAAAGAACTCGCGTTCGCCCTGGGTGCGGCCGACTATCTGCTTAAACCGCTCGACCGCGAGGCCTTGCTATCCAAGCTTGAAGAAATAACCATTGCCAGGGGTAAAAGGGCGCTGCCTGTATCGGTCCTGATCATAGAATCGGATGAACAGGTAACAAATGCCCTGAAAGAGAGCCTTGAACCCCAGGGATTTCTCATGTACACTGCCGCCACCGGCAAAAGGGGGGTGGAACTTGCCTCAGCCCTTAGGCCGGCGGTCATCCTTCTCGATTTCTCGCTGCCGGACATGATAGGCTATGACGCCATTAAAGAAATAAAGGAGAATCCTTCTACAAAGGACATACCGGTCTTTATCCTGACCGAAAGGGACATCTCGGTCTCGGACAGACTGGCGCTTGTGGGAAAGATCGAAAGGATCGTACAGAAATATGCCTTTGACTCGAAGGAACTGGTGGGCCATATCAAAGAGTTGGAGATCCTGTATCCGAAAAGGGCGGGACTGATAGATGAGCTTACAGGGGCATTCAGCCACAGATACTTCCAGATCAGGCTGGCCCAGGAAGTGGAGCGCGCAACAAGATATAAACTCCCTCTCAATCTCCTCCTTCTGGATCTGGATGATTTCAATCAGTATGCAAAAAAGCATGGAGAATACTACGGGAACATGACGCTGAAAAAAGTCGCCGACCTGATTCGCAAGAACATACGCGGATCCGATATCGTTGTGCGCTATGGCGGTGATTCTTTCGCTATACTGTTGCCCAACACGGTGATCTCGGCGGCCTTATCCATGAGCAACAGGTTCAATGCAATCATAAAGAATTATCCGTTCGTCTATGAGAATTCGCAGCCCAGGGGGCATATCACCGCGAGTATAGGCCTCACCTTTCTTGACGGTCAGACAACAGAGGAATTTGTCTTGTGCGCGGAAAAGGCCCTGGCCCGCGCCTTTGGCAAGGGAGGCGACAGGGTAGAGGTCTACTCAAGGGAACAGAATGAAAAAGAAGAGGTCGAGCAATACTGATTCTTTCTATGAGGTCTATGAAAGTCCCGTCGGCGACCTATATCTGATATTTGCCGGGAAAGACCTGTGCGCGATAGAATTCTCAAAACCCGTTGACATTCCCCTCAAGAAGTCTTCATCTTCCCCGCTGCACAAAGAACTAAAAGAATTCTTCAAACACGGGAAGGACTTGTTTGAGCAGACCATCGCCCTTGCAAAGGGTACCGACTTCGATTATCAGGTCTGGATGGCGCTGAAGGAGATCCCTTTTGGAGAGACAAGGACTTATAAATGGCTGGCCGAGAAGATCGGCAGGCCGAATGCATCCAGGGCGGTCGGTCAGTCCCTGGGCAGAAATCCCATCCCGATCGTCCTGCCCTGCCACCGCATAATTGAATCGGACGGGTCTATCGGGGGTTTTTCATCGGGGACGGATGTGAAGAGAAGGCTCCTCGAAATCGAGTACTATATTAAGCTGACAAGGTCATAACAGGGCTGCAGGTTCGGCAGCCGCATCCTTAATACTCACACCGGTGATCAGGAGTCGATGCTATGAACGAAATTATTGTCTTTATAACGGCTCAGAAAGAAGAAGAGGCTGCAAACATCGCCAGGGCACTGGTCGAAGGCGGGCTTGCCGGGTGCGTGAATATCGTGCGAAACATCCGGTCTATCTATAAATGGGAGGGCAAGGTAGAAGACGAGGCCGAGGTCCTGATGATAGCCAAGACGCGGCAGGAGCTTTTCAGCGATATCGAGAAGAAAGTGAAAGAACTCCACAGCTATACTGTCCCTGAGATTATCGCCATGCCGATCGTGAAAGGCTCTGCGGATTACCTTAGATGGTTGAAAGACGCGACTGAGATTTCATGAAAGCCGGGTTTTATCAATTTAATCCTTCATTCGGTCAAAAGGAAACGAATCTCCGGAAGGTCCTGTCCGCTTTGGAGGGGGTTGACGCAGACCTGATCGTGCTGCCCGAATTCTTTGCGACCGGTTACCAGTTTGTTTCCGGGGAAGAAGTTGCGGAACTCTCGGAGGAGATACCGGGCGGAGGGACAGTGGCGGCACTCGAACATCTCTCGAGGCGGAAGAACCTTTATCTTGTTGCTGGTCTTCCGGAGAGAGACGGCGAGAAGTTTTACAACAGCGCCGTACTCATAGGGCCGCGCGGACTAATGGGCACATACCGGAAGACACACCTTTATTTTGAGGAGAAGCTCTATTTCAGTCCCGGCGATTCCGGCTTCAAGGTATGGAAGACTGAGCTCGGACACATAGGCATTATGATCTGTTTCGACTGGTTCTTTCCCGAGTCGATGAGAACTCTCTCGCTCATGGGGGCGGAGGTTGTCGCTCACCCCGCCAATCTTGTCCTTCCCTGGTGTCCCCAGGCGATGCCGATCAGGTGTCTTGAAAACGGGGCCTTCGCAATAACGGCAAACAGGACAGGGGTGGAGAGCAGAAAACAAGGACAGCCCCTGCGCTTTATAGGACAGAGTCAGATCGCATCGCCGGACGGCAGAGTCCTTGTACGGGCTTCGGAAGATGAGGAAGGGGTACTCATTGCTGATATTGATCCTGCTATCGCAAGAAACAAATCCCTCAATCCTTTGAACGATCTCTTCGGGGACAGAAGACCCGGGATGTACAGATACGAAGGATGAAATGCCGAAAAGGAGAAAGCCTGTCCCCTGGCCCTCTGACCTAAACGGAGCTAAAGCAGTTCAGACAATCCTTAGAGACAAAGTAAAGATCATCCCCCTCAGAAAGAAACCTGAATATATTGCCGGCGTGGATGCCGCATTCAGTGAGAACAATGTCATCGCGGTTGCCTGCCTTTATAGGTATGCGGATATGTCTCCCCTCGAAGACGCGCATGCCACACTTAACGTCACGTTTCCCTATGTCTCCGGTTTCCTCTCATTCAGGGAAGGCCCAGCGATTATTGCAGCGCTCAGGAAACTGAATACCCAACCGGATCTGATCCTGTTTGACGGTCAGGGAACAGCTCATCCCAGGAAGATGGGCATAGCATCTCACATCGGGGTAGTCCTCGATATTCCTACGATAGGATGCGCCAAGTCAAGACTGATCGGCGAGTATCGGGAGCCGGGGGCGGAGAAAGGCAACTGGTCTCCTTTGATGTATCAAGGCAGCATTGTCGGCGCAGTATTGAGGACAAGGGACCATGTCAAGCCGTTGTTCGTCTCTCCCGGTCAAAGGATAGACCTGAAGACTTCAATAGAGATCGTCCTCGGGTGCGTGAAAGGTTTCAGAATTCCCGAGCCCATAAGAAGGGCGGACTCGATATCAAAGACATTAAGAAAGATGCAGGGTTAGTTATTGTCCTATTAACCTGGCAATGAGATGCTTCAATATCGTCATTGTCCGGCTTGACCGGACAATCCAAAACCTATCGGAAAGACTGGAGCCCCCGATCAAGTCTGGGGATGACAAGCGAGGCTTTCATATGTTGCTTGCCGTGTTAATAGTTGTCGGTGTTGTTGCGGTGGTAGGTTGTTGTAGCCGCAGGCTGCAGCCTGCGAAACATATTAACAGGTAAGATGCAAGGCTGCCACGACTGATTTGTCTTGCTGCAATTCATTAAACAACTCAACCGCTTTCCCGGTTCTCTCCGCATAGACCACGATGCCTTTCGATTCCAGATACGAAACGATTTCCTCGGGCACCTTCATGACACCGAAGGCACCTCTCCCAATTATTACGA
>DATHCU010000151.1:0-10580 GCA_035319385.1 Thermodesulfovibrionales bacterium | reverse complement strand
CCGCGGGCGGCTGGTCGATCTTCCCCATGGTGAGAACAACTCCGAGGACCGCCGCGACAATACCGAGTCCCGGGAGGGAATCTGCAATCTTGGCCACTGTCTTGGACGGTATCATCGCTTCGTGGTAACGAGTTTCTATTTCCAGGTCCATCAGGCTGTCGAGTTCGTGAGGGGGAACATTGGTCGTTATTATGACCTTCAGATTGTCGCAGATGAAATTCAGGTGATTCTTGCTTGAGAGAACACTGCCATATTTGCTGAAGATGCCGCTTTTCTCCGGATTCTCAATATCTGATTCTATGGATATGAGTCCCTCTTTCCTGATCTTCGAAAATAACTGGAAAAGCAGGGTCAGAAGTTCCACAAAATGCTCTTTCTTGTGCCCCTTGGAACTGAAGACCGACAGAAAACTCTTTAAAACATCGCGGACTACCCTGGCAGGCGAAGAAATCAGCAGGGCCCCAAAGACTGCGCCGAAGATAATGACAAATTCCGCGGGCTGAATAAGCACGTGCAGGTTGCCCTCCTCGAGGAGGAACCCGCCCAGAACACATAATATGACTACAGCCGTCCCTACTATAGCTAACATATATTAATCACCCGTTGTATGATTTATCGTCCGATTCGATGTTTTTCATTAGGGCATTCCCAACCTTTTTTTGATCCGGAAGAAAAAAATTTCTTGCTCTTCTGAGACCGCAGAAAGAACCGGTTGCCGGTCTCAGAATTGATATGAGACGTTAGGCAAGAGACATTGAAGACAGCCCTCCCAAAAGGGGCGAAAAACAAATGCCGTTATCGCGGATTCTTCAGAAGAAAAGCGTGGGGCCTGCCTTACTTCTTTGCGTAGGCAATTTCGATCGTGAAGGTCGTGCCTACACCTATCTGACTATCTACCCTGATGGCGCCGCCGTGCTCCGAGACCACGCCGTGCGCTATGGAGAGACCTAGACCCGTTCCAGTGCCCACAGGTTTCGTGGTAAAGAAGGGATCGAATATCCTGGATATGATCTCCTGCGGGATCCCCGGGCCGTTGTCGGAAATCGTGACCACGATCTTTTGTTTCTCCTGATCATAGGATGTCGTGAATATCACCTTCCCTTTTTCGATATTTGCCTCGGCAAGCGCCTGTTCAGCATTCAGCAGGACATTCAATATCACGAGCTGCATCTGCTGGGAGTCCATAAAAATAAAGGGGATCTCACTGTATCTCCTGACGATCTCTATGTTCTGTTTCTTCAGCCAGTAGATCCGTAGTTCTATGGTTCTGTCGATGACGTCGTTCAGAGATTCCAGGTTCTTGGACGGGACTTTCTGACGTGAGAAAGTGAGCAGATTTTCGATCACCCTCTTGCACCTCTCGGCACCGTTGAGTATCTTCTGCAACCCTTCCCTTATCTGCTCATCCTTGACCTTCATCTTGAGCAGTTCCGTGTAAGTGATCACTCCAGCCACCGGGTTGTTGATTTCGTGCGCTATCCCCGAAATCAGTAGCCCCAGCGACGCGAGTTTGTACGAATGATACAGCTGTTCCTTGAGCCTTCTCATCTCGGAGATATTCTTCATGACATAGATCGTCAGGGACTGTCCGTCGTAATGAAACGGGAAGGAACTGATAAGGTATGTCTCATCCTTGATGGTCTTCTCTTCTGTCTTTGGAATGCCGTCCTCGCTGACCATGCGCAGAATGTCGAGAGTCTCCCTTCCCAGCAGTTCACCCAAATTCTTTCCAATCGCATCCTTTGGAGGGGTCTTGACCGCGTCAGAGAAAGCCTGGTTCGCTCTGAAGACCCTGGATTCCTTGTCTACAATAAAGATATCGTCTCTTATCCCGTCTATTACCGCGACCCACAACTTCTGGCTCTCGCTTATGATCCTCTCTCTTGCCGAACGCTCCAGTTCGAGTTCATACCTTGCAATCGCCCTGTCAAGGACAAATGGATAGGCATAAAGAGACCGGGTATTTCTCATCACGCAATCCATCGCCCCTCTCTTGATCGCATCGCTCATAAGAATCCCGCTCTTCTCTTCCATCACTAGTATGACTGGCGCCGTAATGCTCTGTTGCTTAAGCATTTCTATAAACGTAAAGTAATCCTTGCCGGAGACCTTCTCACCGACAAAAATGGCCTTCACCGGGTCCATGCGCAGTATATCCAATCCTTGCTCTATGGAATTTGAAAACTGGAGCGGGGAAAGATAACCGTGCTTGGTGAAAACGTTTTGAAGCAATTTCTTGTTCAGCGGCTTGTCGACTACGAAGAGTATCTTCTGATCCACTGTCTCGTCTCCCTTTAGATAGTGCATCCATCCTGCCGGTCGATGCAAAGAGCGGTGTATAACAAGTCGAATTGCTGCTGCCTCAGCCGTGCCCCGGGCTGATTAATTCTTCTTACCGGAGCGTATCTCCCTTTGGCGAATCAGCAAGTACTTGACTATTTCATTCCTGACTTTGGCGTCGATATCCATATCCAGGAACTGGACGGCAACATCATACTTGCCGTTAGCAGAAGCTTCAACCCTCACAACCGATCCATAAGTTAGTATACCCACCGCCGGATATACAGGCAAGACCATTCTGATTTCGACGATGTCCCCGCTCTCGAGCTTCTCATCCATCTCAAACCGCATGCCAGACTCGCTCAGATTCACGGACCTGTTCTCCTCATGGCTGAACTGCTCACCATCAAGATGCAGTCTGCCCATGATCAGGTCCAGTTTATTGCTTATGGCAACAAGCATTTGCCATAAACCCGGATGCAAGGATTCGTCCGGCGGCAGGGCATCCGAGGTCTTAATACCGAACCCTGTAAAGACCCTCGACCTCTTGTAGGGAAGTTCATCTTCACTCACTTTCCTTGCCTTTACAGGCAGGACATCGTTCAGCCTGAACATCCCCCGGTCATCTTCCAATCCTCGTCCCATTATCCTTTCTTCCTAAGCAGTGTCATGCATTTTCCGTATAAGTGCCACTAATTCAATACCCATATGCCCTTGCTCTTGAGCGCAGGTGTGTTAAGGAAAGCCTTCACGACTTCGGGGTCAAACTGAGAGTTGGAACATCTAACCATCTCCTCCGTCGCGAACTCGTGAGATCTCGCCTTTCTGTAAGGCCTGGACGATGTCATAGCGTCATATGCGTCAGCAACCGCTATGATCCGCACGATCATCGGTATCTCCTCACCTTCGAGCCCATCCGGATAGCCCCTGCCGTCAAACCGCTCGTGATGGTTCCTTATCAGGGGTTTCTCCTTGCTGAAAAAGTTCAGGGGTTTCATGATATTATCCCCGATTACAGGATGAAGTCTTATCTCCTGGATTTCCTCGTCCGTAAGTCTGTCCGGTTTAAGCAGCACCGTGTCTCTCACACCTATTTTGCCGATGTCATGCAGATAACCTCCGAAGCGGATCGCTTCCTTGTCATCTTCACTCAGAGCCATGATTTCAGCTATTTCCAGGGAGTATTGCGTGACTCTCTCGGAATGGTGCCGCGTATAAGGGTCTCTGGCCTCTATGATCATAACCAATGATTTCAGCGCGCTGACGAGGTTGTTATACAGGACATCGTACAAGGCATTATTTTCTATCCTCAGAGCCGCTTTCTTGGCAAAATTTATGGCAAGATATATCTCGTCCTGTGAAAATGCCGCCCCATCATCCTTTTCCGCAAGATTGAGCATCCCGAATACCTCGTTATTGATAGTGAGCGGGATGGAGAGAAACGACGACTTGATCGTCATCTCCGTGTGCGGATTGATTTCACCGCTCTTGGCTACGTAATAGGTCCCCCGCCTTAGCACATTTTCAAATATGCTGCCCGCGACAGACATATCCTTTTGCCTCGTTCCAATCGCTCCCTTTACTTTCAGACCGCCGTTTTCGAGTATGCCGAAGGATGCTTCCTTTACGGAGAAGAGCCGGGTCACCATACCGACAAGTCTCTCATATATATCCTTATTGTTATAGAATCCGTCCAGTTCGGTGCTGAGGCTCTGGAAGACGCTTATCTCCTGCAGCTTGCAGAACAACTCCGAGTTCAGCTTTGCTATTGACGCCTTCTGGTCTTCTTTATCTACGATATCCTCCAGTTGTCTCTTCTCACCCTCAATCCTCTTGGCCAGGGAGATGACCTTGTCGATCTTGAAAGGTTTCGTAATAAAATCATAGGCGCCCTCCTTCATGGCAGCCACCGCGTTCTCTATGGTAGAAAACCCGGTGATGACAACCACCGGGATGTCTGCATCGATCTTTCTCGTTTCCTTCAGCAGATCAATCCCGTTGACCTGGGGCATAGTCAGGTCCGTGAAGATCATGTCGTACCTGCGCTCCTTTATCTTACTGATGCCGTCGGACCCGTTTACGGCAACCTCTGTCTTATACCCGCCCACACTCGAGAGAATTTCTGCCAGGGCGTCTCTTATCATGGGGTCGTCATCGACGATGAGCACCGTTGAGCTATTCATATCCTCTGATTAACCTTTCTTTCAGAAATTCGGCGTCCTGGTAGCTGATGGCATTTGCAGACTTTAGCGTCTCAATCTTATCTATCCACGAAGTTGCTATCCCGGGGTCGCTGCTGCGAATGACCGTCCTGATGAGGTTGATGTCCCTGTAGGCGTCCCTGAGACTCTTCTTCAACTCCCTGTTCTCCTGGATCAACTGCGCCCTCCTGAAGACCTTTTCCACCAGCAGCAGTATCTCCTGGATCTTAAAGGGTTTCGTCAGGTAGTCATAAGCCCCGTCCTTAATTGCGTTCAGCGCAGTATCAAGAGTGCCGTAAGCGGTCAGCATGATGACCGTGATGTCCGGATTGCTCTTCACAGCGTACCTCAAGACTTCATAGCCGTCAGCCCCGGGCATTCTGAGATCAGTTATCACGAGATCTATGTCCTGGATCCTGAGAACGCTTATTGCATCAATTCCATCGACAGCCGAGAGAACCGAATATCCCTCATCTGTCAGAAGAGAACTAATGGCATCTCTTACTATATCGTCGTCGTCGGCTATGAGTATTCTTAGTTCCTTTTTCTCCACGTTGGTATTCCTAGCACTGGATATATACTATAATTTGCTTCGAGGAGGACCGTCTGACAATTCTTCCGGTCGACCACAGAGAGGCATCCATCCGCAACCCGAATGAGCGCGGTCCTGCCACCTTCAACACTTGCCCGCTTCCACTAAAATGGTTGTCTAACTATCGGGCGGTTCTGATTCTTTCCATCACTTCGCTTCTTGCCTGCTCGAAGACCTGTCTCTTGCGAGCCTCCGTCGAAATGTTGACCACATCCTGCGGGTCTTCTCGTTCCTTCTCGATGATGGTTGTGGGATTGATTTTTGATATCCTGTTGTATAGCCCCACTACCTCACTGACCTGATATGGAAATATACTCATCTTTCTGCCTCCTGCAACTCAACTGCCGATCTTTGTATCCTTATCCTGATATTATTATCGGTACTACATTCCAAAAACTTTAATGCTGAACAAAAAAAAGTTTTTGCCCGGCATTTTCCCCTAAAGTTTTCGCCGATTGTTCCGATAGAAAACCTAAGGCAGCAAAAATCGAGGGGAGGTGAAGAAAGATTTCAAGGTCGCCGGGGCGGCCCGAGCAGTAAGCACAAGCTAAAACCATCCGGTGAGAATCACCGGAAATAATTCCTAGAAAAGGAGACAATATCATGGCTATCAACGACGTATCTTTAACCGCTGGAATGAGGGCCAACCTCGTCAATCTTCAGGGAACAGTAAATCTTATCAACCGCACACAGGAAAGACTGAGCACCGGCAAGAAGGTCAACAGCGCCCTGGATGATCCCACAAACTATTTTGTAGCAAAAGATCATCTGAACCGCGCCTCGGACCTTACCGCCCGTAAGGATGGAATGAGCGAGGCCATCCAGACTGTCAAGGCTGGCAACGCCGGTATCGAAGGTATAACATCCCTGATAAATGCCGCGAAAGGTCTTACACAATCAGCGCGCTCGGCCGACTCCGCGGGGCGCTCCACACTGGCGGCACAGTTTAATACCATTCTGGATCAGATCGATGAAATGGCAGCCGATTCGGGTTACAAGGGCGTGAATCTGCTTGCCGACAAAGATATCACTGTGGACTTTAATGAAGACGGCAGCAACACATTGACCATCAGCGGGTTTGACGCATCCACTTCAACCGCCGGCCTGAACATTGCCGACGCGACAAACAGCTGGGTTGCCGACACGGACATCGACGGGGCAGTCAGCGACCTCGACCAGGCTATGACGACCCTCAGATCTCAGTCCTCTACTCTAGCGGCAAACATGAGTATTGTTACAATTCGCCAGGACTTCACCACCGGGATGATCGCCACACTTCAGACCGGCGCAGACAACCTGACACTCGCGGACATGAACGAGGAAGGCGCCAATATGCTCATGCTCCAGACCAGACAGTCCCTTGGGACAACGGCTTTGTCCCTGGCTTCGCAGGCAGCACAGTCAGTCCTGAGGTTGTTCGGCTAGAAATTCGATTGACGAGGGGAGGCCTTTTATCCTCCCTTTGTCTCTTGAGAATGGGATATGGCGATATGGCACTTAAAATATCATTAAAGCCTCAAGAGCGACTTATCCTGGGCGGAGTAGCGGTCACTGTCATAAGGAATGGTGACAGTGCGAACGACCTTCTCATCGAGAACAATGTTCCTATACTCATCCGCGGAAATGACATCATGCTCGAAGGAGACGCCAACTCACCATGCCGAAAGATCTATTTTATGATTCAACTTATGTATCTTGATGGGGCTCATCTGGCAGAGTATCACAGCATTTACTGGCAGCTAGTAAAGGATGTTGTAGAGGCGGCCCCAAGCACAATAGGGCTTCTGGACACTATCAGTGAGCATATCCTCAACGAAAGATACTACAAGGCCCTCAAGACCGCCCGTCAGCTTATCAATTACGAACAGGATTTGATGAGGAGCGCAAAAGAACTGCGCGACGACTCCTGTAACCTTATCAGGACATGACACTGTTCTTCTAACATCTTCATCCTGCCCCTTTTATCCTTCCTGCCCTTCCACTTATCCGGGAGGGCAGGAACCATTTTTCACCGACCGTCACTCGCTCTTTCGCATGATCGTATGCATCTTTTGCCGCCCGAAATTCCCGACTAAAGTTTTCAGGGGAAGTTCCGATAAGACAACTAAAGGCATAAGAAATATCCGGGAGGAGGTGAAAAAGAGGATTCTGACGTACGTCTCAAGAATGCCGGGTTACTCGGCAAGCAAAGATCATCCGGCAAGGACTGCCGGGAATAAACCTTAGGAAAAGGAGAATTAAAAATGGCTATCAACGACGTATCTTTAACAGCAGGAATGAGGTCAAACCTCGTAAGTCTTCAGGGCACGGTAAATCTTATTAACCGCACGCAGGAAAGACTGAGCACAGGCAAAAAGGTCAACAGCGCACTCGATGATCCCACAAACTATTTTGTGGCGAGAGACCATCTGAATCGCGCCTCCGACCTGGCATCCCGCAAAGACGGCATGAGCGAAGCGATCCAGACAGTGAAGGCCGCCAACGCCGGCATCGAGGGAATCACATCCCTGATTTCGGCAGCAAAAGGTCTTACACAGTCTGCCCGTTCCGCTGATACAGCAGGACGTTCCACATTGGCGGCACAGTTCAATACAATTCTCGATCAGATCGACGAGATGGCAACGGATTCGGGTTATAAGGGGATAAACCTCCTTGCGGACAAAGACCTTACCGTCAATTTCAATGAGGACGGCAGCAATTCACTCACAGTCAGCGGCTTTGATGCCTCCTCTTCCACCGCGGGTCTCAACATCGCCGACGCAGCCAGCGGCTGGGCCTCGGATACCAACATCGACGATGCGGTCAGTGATCTCGATGCAGCACAGAATACCCTGCGGTCACAGGCTTCCACACTTGCAGCAAACATGAGCGTTATTACTATCCGTCAGGATTTCACTACAAATATGATCAGTACATTACAGACTGGATCGGACAACCTCACCCTCGCCGATATGAACGAGGAAGGGGCCAACATGCTGATGCTCCAGACCAGGCAGTCACTTGGAACAACGGCATTGTCGCTGGCTTCACAGGCAGCACAGTCTGTACTGAGATTGTTCTAACAATATGCGAGTCAGGGGAGGACTAATCCTCCCCTGATACCCTTGGGCTGGGTGACAGCATGTCAATAGACAAAATATCAGGGATAAGCAGTTTCGCTTCACATCCTGACCAGATGAAGAAAGATAACGCTCATAAGAATGCTCAGGCCGGCATCAAGAAAACTTCGGCCGGCGGAGAAGAGAAAAAACAGGTACGGGATGCAGCCAGTCAGTCTAAGCCCCGGTTCAATTCCGAGGATCTGCACAAAGCAGCACAACAGACTAAAGAGCAGATTGAAGATTACATGACCCGGGTAAAGTCTCAGTCGTCCGGAACGGAGAAATTCTATCCTCCTTTTCCGCCAGGCAGTGAAGGAAGGATTCAGATGCTGAAGAATTTCCCCGTGTTCAGAGAGCAGATCGAGAGGCTCTCGGCATCACCGACAAAGGCGGATTTCGGAGAGATGAAGTCGGATGGACGAATTCAGGATCTCCAGGCGGAGATAAAGAGCATGGAGATAAGGGCTTCGCTCACAGAAGAGAGAATGAGCGGAATAACGGTAAATCAATCAAGACTGACAGGACTGTACTAAGAAAAATGGCACTAAAGATCACACTTAAACCAAAGGAACGGGTTATCATCGGCGGCGCCGTCGTTACAAACGGCAATGGAAGGACTGAACTTGTGGTTGAAAATGACGTTCCTATCCTTCGCGACAAAGACATCATGAAGGATCATGAGGCTGATACTCCGTGCCGCCGAATTTATTTTGTCGTCCAGCTGATGTATATCGATGAGAAGAATATCATTGAACACCATGGCACATACTGGAAGCTGGTCCAGGATATTCTCAGGGCCGCTCCCAGCAGGCTGAACCTCATCGATCAGATCAGCGACAGCATTCTGAACAGCAGGTATTACAAGGCATTAAAGCTGGCAAGAAAACTAATTGATTATGAACAGGAGGTAACAAACAATGTTCGCAACTCAGGTCGAAACAGCATATAAGAAAACACAGAGGGCAACTATGTCCGGCCGCGAGATCGAGGCGTCGGTGCTCACCCAGGCGGCTCTCAAACTCGTCCACTGTCAGGACAAGTGGGGGACCGAGGGCCACCAGGACAGGCTTGATGAGGCCCTGAGGTTCAACCAGCTGATTTGGAGCATCTTTCAGACCGAATTGGCAAAACCTGAGAATCCCCTGCCGAAGAAGTTAAGAGAAGACCTCCTCAGTCTCAGTGTATTTGTAGACAAAAGGATATTTGAAGTCATGGGCTTTCCGGAGTCGGACAGGCTCACTATTCTCATAAACATAAACCTCAATCTGGCGGCTGGTCTCAGGATATCATAAATAAGAAAACAAGCCGTTTTATCCTCATACACTGATTTGCACGGTGAATTTATGGATAATGGTTAAAATTAGAATATAGCATTTCACATGCGGATGCAGCCCTGAAGCCTTTCGGGGTCGCTCTGCTTATGCTGTCTGTCAGCCGTCGTTTCCTTCGCCAATTCCGGACCCAGTACAGGCTTTCCAAAACGGAGTTCGCGCCTTTCAACCAATACGGAGCCCACTTTGTTTACAATTCACCATCTGCCTGCTATAATTTCGCATAAAAGGGGTTTGCCCTTCGCAAGGCGCAAATGACAATCACGGGTTGGAGGTTAAGATGAAGGATCAGAAGGATATTCAGAAGCTTGCTTATGATATATTTGAGAAAAACGGCAGGGTTCACGGCAGGGATCTTGAGCACTGGCTCGAGGCGGAACGCATTGTGAGGGCCAGGAAGACAGACGTCCAGGCCGCAGCAAATGAAGCCGCCGCGACAAAAAAACGCGTCGTCGAGAGATCCGACACAAGGAGGCATGAAGCAAAAAAGACTGGCAAAGCAGTAGCCAGAAAGTCGAAATAGAAACGCCGAGTCGATGCCCGTTAATTTTCCTGTTATTTCAAATTGTTATGTGACAAATGGGATAAACCATCTCGGGAACTGGCGTAATCCGGATGGCAACATTTCACAGTCGAACAATGAAAGCCCATACATGTTCTCCGAAGCAGCTTGATCCCGGCTAATGAAGAACCCTGCGGAAGACCGAAGGGGACTGCACCCGCTATCCGTTTCATAGGTGGGATTAGTCTATTTCATTTGATATCCTCTGGAATTACAGTTACACTAGAACAGTCTTGGAAGATGCTTTGGATTCGCGATGTCAACCCCTGATCACAGAAAACACGAGAGAATAAACATAGTGAAGGCCATTGAGTGCACCGCCTATCACCACATGGATCCGCCGTCCGAATTTGACTGTTTCATTGCTAACATCAGTCAATCAGGGGTATGCCTGATGACAACGGAGGCTCTTCAGAACGGTCAGGACATTAGGCTAAGGAATCATATCCTGCCAACCCCCAGATCCGCAACCGTCCGCTGGCTTAGGCGGGAGCGCAATGGTCTGTACTACAG
>DATHCU010000150.1:0-3142 GCA_035319385.1 Thermodesulfovibrionales bacterium | reverse complement strand
CTGTCGAGCAGTATGTCCAGGCCGTCGTGAGTCAGTGCCGAGATCGGTATTACTTCCGCGAAAGAATAGATCTCCCTGTATTTCTCTATAACCGGCAGTACTTCCGGCTTCTTGAGTTCGTCGATCTTATTTACAAGAAGGAAGACCGGTGCACTCATGTCCTTCAGGAGATCCATTACCCTATGCTCAGCCTTTCCGGGTCCGCGGGCTTCAACCATAAACAGGACAATATCCACCTCTCCGAGTGAATCGATCGCTGTCTTCGTCATTGCCTCGCCCAGTTTGTTTCTGGGCTGATGAATACCCGGGGTATCCATAAATATTATCTGGGCATCCGGCAGGGTCTTTATACCCACAATCCTGTTCCTTGTCGTCTGCGGTCTCTGTGTAACAATCGCAACCTTCTCGCCAAGGATGGAGTTAAGGAGAGTGGACTTACCGACATTAGGCCTGCCGATGAGAGACACGTAGCCCGAACGGAAGTCTCTGTCATCAGGATCTCTATTCATTTGATTCTACCAAGAGCCTCCCTGATCCTAGCCACTCCCTTCTTGATTTGTTCTATAGAAGTTGCATAGGAAAGCCTTATGTAATTATCATTTCCGAAGGCCGCGCCGTGCACGAGAGCAACACTGGCCTTGTCCAGCAGGTACATCGCAAGATCCGCAGACGACGAAATCTTTTGCCCGTCCGCAGATTTTCCGTAGAAACTGGACACGTTCGGGAATACATAGAAGGCACCTGTGGGCTTAAGACAGCTGACACCGGGGATAGATCTCAGTTCGTCGACAAGAAACCGTCTCCGTCTGTCAAATTCTTCGAGCATAATACCCAGGAAATCCTGCGACCCATTGAGCGCCTCAACAGCCGCCTTCTGAGATATGGAAGTAGGATTGGACGTGGATTGGCTCTGTATATTCGTCATGGCCTTGATGATATCTTTCGGTCCCGCCGCATATCCGATGCGCCACCCCGTCATCGCGCAGGACTTCGACAGACCGTTTACAACAATCGTCTTTTCAAATATCTCCCTGCCCAAAGAGGCAATACTCACGTGTCTGAAGCCGTCATATGTAAGTTTCTCATAGATTTCGTCGGAGACCACAAAGATATTGTGTTTAAGTGCTATCTCCGCTATTCTCTCAAGCGTCTTTTGATCGTACGTCAACCCCGTCGGATTAGAAGGTGAATTCAGGATAAGCATCTTCGACTTCGGGGTTATACGTGATTCAAGCACATCGGCTCTCATCATAAAGGAATCAGTCTCTTCCGTCGGAACGAAGACCGGCACAGCATCGTTTAGCAACGCCTGGTCCGGATACGAAACCCAGTACGGAGCAGGTATCAGCACTTCATCCCCGGGGCTCAGGAGCGCCTGGGCGATATTGTAAAGACTGTGTTTTGCTCCGCACGAGACAACGATCTCTTCACGCGCATAGACAAGGCCGTTGTCCCGCTTAAACTTCCCGATGATCGCATCTTTCAACTCGTCTATGCCGCCGACGGGGGTGTACTTGGTAAATCCCCCTCTGATCGCCTTTATCGCCGCATCCTTAATGTGTTCAGGCGTATCAAAATCGGGCTCTCCCACGCCGAAATTCACAACATCCACACCCTGTGCCTTCATCGCCTTTGCCTTTGCGTCAATGGCGAGTGTCGGCGAAGGCTGTATCTTACGCGCTCTTTCAGAAAGCATTGTAACGATCCTCCTCCGTGAAATAAGTATACACTTCTATTTCTTTCTTGCCAGATCGGATAGTTCCTCCGACTGGTGCTTCTCCTGCTGGATAGTCAGATCAAGGTTGATGACCATTCCGCCGTGCCTCCTTAGCTCGGGATCACCGCTCAGTTTCAAGTGCCGCTTATGGGATTTCATTGCTGCCTCGGACGCCTTCAGCATAGCCTGGATCATAGATGTGCTCATATCGATCCTGCCGGGCTTGAATACAGGCGGCACACCATTGCCGCCGATGTCCTCGGCAAAGTGCGCGATCTGTTTCATCTTCTCCATAGCCTGATCCATAAGATTCCAGCCCGCAAGGCCCTTCTTTTGGAATATCCATGAGAAACGGATATGCTGAAGCATTTCATTATACTTTCCCGTCACTTCCTTCTGCAGCAGATCTATGAATTCCTGAGGCATCTGTCTGTCAGCTCCCGGGGCCGATGAAGCCATTTCAGGACTCAGTTTGTCATGTATCCTCTGAAACTTCCTTGCATGAATCGCGGACTCCCAGGCTTCCCGCTGCAAGACACGTTTAATATGCGGGTCATCAACGAGATCGGCTTCACTGTTGTAGTGAGGTATAAGCCTCTCTTCATACTCAACGTAAGACCTGAATATGCTGGAACGGTTCGTTGGATCATACGGATAAGGCGCGGGCTTAAAATTGGGCTCGCCACCAAGTTTCCCAATGATCATGCCGAGCCAGTGCATGTGCCACATCTCCTCCCTCGATCGAGATAGAAGGCTCGATCCGACCGGCGTGTCTTCACCCTCCATCCAGCCGTGAACAAGATAGCGGATTATAGCCGCATGCTCATCTGCCATATCCTTATTTAGCATGTCAATAAGCTCTTTTTTCTTCATAAACCCCCCTTTCCGATCTGTTTGTTCCTCAATACTTCTTCTTTCCCACCCCAAAAGGTCTACCCGAATGCATGAATTTCCCGGTACCAACAGGTAAAGAAGAACCGCGTTTCACTTATGACAACAACGCTGTTCATTATTATATCCAAATTCCGGAAATTGTTTTTCCAGGCATGGACTCAGGACGCTGAAAGCAGGGCCTGAACTGGCCGAAGAACAACCCCATTCGGTTATAATAAAACCATTATGTCAAAGTTCAAGAAAAATTTCACAACTTTTTTCCTCTGTATAGCCGTGTCACTTGCCTTCCACGTCGCGATGCTTTTCGGTCTCTCGAATTATACAGGGTTCACCTTCTTTGATAATCATGATGAGGATGCCATATCCGTAAGTCTCACTAATGAAGATAGCCGTACAGTCTTACCGAAGCCCGGTCAACATGTTCTTCAGAAATCTTTTGCCGGCAATACGGCGCCTCTTCATAAAGAGCCGGTCAAGAATGATCCGGGCGATGCTGAAAGCGGGCCTATCTCTGAAGACGACACACATGAA
>DATHCU010000149.1:0-4915 GCA_035319385.1 Thermodesulfovibrionales bacterium | reverse complement strand
CTCGTGGCCTGGCGGGAAAGTCTTTCGGCTACTGACACTGGAATCCTTCCCCTATAACACCCATGGGCTGCCCGCAGCAGACCAGTTCTCCCTTGCCCTCGTTTGTTACGACTACCTCGTTGCCGCATATATCGCATCTGTATTTCTGTCCAATCTTTGTGGCCATAACGTCCTCCTGACTCTTGTTTAACTCATGAGAATGCCTAGAACGCCATATCTGGTTTCCAGACTTCCCAGACTCTGCCGACAAGTGCGGGGCCAGGCTTCAGAGTAACCCTCCCGGGCTGCCATCCTGACGGGGTTGCCTCTCCTGTAGCCCGGACGTGCTGGAATGCCTTTACCTGCCTGATGAGTTCTGAAACATTGCGTCCAACCGGCGGGGTCAGCACTTCCATCGCCTGGATTATCCCGTCAGGGTCGATAATGAATCTCCCCCGTATGTCGACGCCCGCATCTTCGTCGTAGATCCCGTACACTGAACCAATGCGACCCCCGGAGTCAGTCAACATCGGGAAGGGAATGCCCCCGGGTACCATCTTCGAAAGTTCATCCTCCTGCCACATCTTGTGTACAAAACGGCTGTCGGTGCTCATAGCCAGAATCTGCACTCCCAGGGACTTAATCTCATCGTGTTTGGCAGCAACTGCTGACAATTCTGTTGGTCACACAAAGGTGTAATCACCCGGATAGAAACACAGCACCACCCATTGGCCTTTGTAATCCGACAGCTTAATATTTTTGAACCCCCCATCGATAAAGGCGCTTGCCTCAAAATCTGGTGCGGTCTTTCCTACCTTGGCTATCATCTTAAATCCCTCCCTTGATGTAACAGCTTGTTCCTTAGTTGTGTCTTCCACCGGAGCAGCAATAGGTCCTGCTGCCGGTTTCACGCAAGAGTCTTTCGGTTCGGCCATGGTTGCTTTCTACCTCCTTCGCTGTAATCTATCGCCGCTTAAGAACTGCCTCTTAAAATCCCCGGTTTCGAGGTGTCCGGATCCGAAGAATATTCTCGCTGCCTCACGACAGAGGACCCGCCAAAGAGATATTCTTATCCCCCCACGTGACAATCCATGGGGAGGGACAAGTCGGTCATTTGCCGAGGGACCTGCATTCATCACATATTCCGTAGAATTCTATGTGATTCCCGATGATTTCAAAGCCTTTTTTCACAGCATATGGCAATTTGAGCCCGTAGTCAACCTTTACATCGACTATCTTCCCGCACCTTATGCAGATCAGATGATGGTGCGGTTTAAGATCAGGATCAAATCGTTTTTTCTCAGGGTCAATCGTAAGCTCGCGAAGCCGGTTGGCTTTGCTCAGCGTCGAAAGAGTGTTGTATACGGTTGCGAAAGACATCGTAGGAAACTTATCCTTCATCGCCTTGAAGATGGTCTCGGCGGAAGGATGTTTGACGTTATCCCTCAGATAGTCAAGAATAGCCAGCCTCTGCGGCGTCATCTTTAATTTGCGTGGGGCTTCTCTCATGCATCTCCTAATTTAGAATTGTTATTATTAAAGAAATATTATCAGGAAAGAATCATATTGTCAAGAGAGAGTTCTAAGGCGATTACAAATATGCAAAAACAGAGTCAGGAATGGAGATCCGGGAATCTGCATCTGGGATCAGTCTTATCCAGTGAGCCACCGAGAAAATAGCTGTGAGCCGGGCACCCGCCCGCGCAGGTTGCAAAATGCCTGCACTGCAGATGCTGACACGGGTTTCTGATCCCTCGCGTGCGAAAATATTCCAGAGCGGGATGGTTCCATATCCGGTCGAGTCCATCTGTGAAAATGTTTCCGAGCAGGAAATTCTGAGATCCTGCCAGCAGGTTGCAGGGAAACGCTGAACCGTCCGGCATGACGGCCAACTTAGTGACTCCGGCATCGCATCTTTTGGCTCTCGGATCGGTACATTTGTAGAAGCCCGATGCCGCCACAAGCCCTGTATCCAGTTTTCCTGCCATCTCTTTTTTCAATGCTTCGTAGAACGAATAGTATTCGGGAAAAGAAAAAGCCTGAGCGGAATGCCTGCCGATCACATCCTCATGCAGGAGATAATATCTCTTAACCCCCACGCTTGCAAGGAATGCGGCCAGGCTGAATATCTCTTCCCTGTTCTCTCGCATCAGCACGCTCTTGACAATCGGGCTTCTGCCATATGAAATCAGTCTTTCAATTGCCTTGACAGCTCTCGAGAAATTTGTCGACTTTGTCAATCTGTTATGGGTTTCAGAAAGGCCGAGGATGGACAGCCCGATATTGACAGACGGTGAAGACACTTTCGCAAAGTCGACAATCAGGTCCGTGAGCCCTCCGTTGGTACTCAGGTTAACCGCTATTCCCGAATCCGACGCATAGATAACAAAATTCTTTATCCAGGGCACGAGGAGAGGTTCTCCGCCTAGGATATCGATTTCACGAATACCACGGTCCGCAGAAATGTCTACCAGGGATAGCGCCTGTGATTCGCTCATGTCCCGGCCAAGGACCGGGATCTGAAGGTTTTGATTAAAACAAAAGATGCATTCCTGATTGCATCGCAGGGTAGGGTACAGTTGTATGAATGCCGGGTGATCCATTCGTTTCTAGTTTCATTATAATAGATCCCGGTATAGGTTTTGACCTGGGCAGAGAAGCGCGACGTTCCTCGCGTGTTACATTGATAATTGGTGGTAGAAATAGTAAACTGGGTTTATAAGGTCAAGAAATCTTTACGGGGAGGACGATATGAATGCGATAGAGATCGCCATCAAGATGGAAAAGGACGCGATAGCCTTCTATACGGAAGCTGCTGAGAAGACCAAGTATCCCGCAGGGAAGAAGATGTTCCTGTCCGTGACAGAGGATGAAAAGAGGCATCTCCAGATGCTCTCTCAGATATTCAAAGAAGTAGACATAAAGATCACCGAGGTCAGTCCTATGAAGAGCATTAAGACGATCTTTGAGTCCATGAAGGACAGCATGATGCATAGGGTAGCAGCCACAAAAGATGAACTGGAGGCGTTCAAGATCGCGATGCAGATGGAGAAGGAGGGGGTAGAATTCTACAAGAAGACCGCTTCTGAAGCCGGCAGTGCGAAAGAGAAGGCGCTTTTTGAACGGCTTGTCAAAGAGGAAGAGCAGCATTATGCGATATTCTCAAATACCTATAATTTTATGACTGACACGGGGAACTGGTTTATGTGGGAAGAACACAGCATCGTGGATGGCGGCACTCCCTGGGCGTGATTTGGCAAGCTGGATTCGGGCGTATTTTGTGGTTGGCCTTATGTGATCGGCGGATGATTCCGCTGAAGAAATTCCGAGAGGAGGAATGTTATGGCAAAGCTTGTAGTTAACGAGGATCTCTGCGAGGGATGCGCTTCCTGTGAGGAGATATGTCCCGAGGTCTTTAAAGTTGAGGATGACGGCAAGGCGCATGTTATAGGGCCTGATAAGTGCAACACTTGCGATTGCCAGGAAGCGGCCGATGTCTGTCCGGTCCAGGCCATTACGATTGACTAGACGGAATAATTTGGGGAATTCTTCCGAATGTCGAATGAGGGGAAGCGATCCCGACGAGAAAGACCGGCAAAACCGATCTTTCTCGTCGGATAACCTTTAGCAGGAGCTCTTGCATTTGCAGGTCAGAGACGTCTTTTTCGAAACCTTCTTGATTGTCATCGGCGACACCCCCTTTCATAGAGGAATCCGGCTTTAGGCGAAATCAATATTTACCCGATATTTTATCATAAGAGATGCATTTGTAAAGGTCTTTACCGTTGGGATTTCCCAGAAGCGCAGCGCGATATCTGCATCCTCCTCTGCAGGATTCGAGCACATCGCAATCGCAGGTCAGTTCCTGCAATCTTATGGGAGTGATCCTGCTCCAGCACTCCCTGAGGTCTTCCCTGACTGATCCCACGGGACTGTCCGCGTAAAAGCTGCACTTTGAGATACGTCCGTCAGCCATTACTGCCATCAAGTGCAAGCCGCAGGCATATCCGGGCAACCCCGCGTGCAGACCTTCTCCATAACCATATCTCAAATACTTTCCCCCGATCTCAGGGGTCACCATGAAATCAGCATTGTCTTTCATCCTTCCGGCCGGGCAGGGAACATCGACTGTCCAATCCTTTATGCCCAGCCCGAGAAAGAGTCTTTCCATCTTGCTGAAATCGGCAAGGTTTCCCCGGTGCACCATGGTGGCTACAGAGACGGCGAAGCCGTAATCAATCGCCTGTCTAACCGCGCGGAGAGCCTTCTTGTATGTTCCGCTTCCGCGCAAAGCTTCGTGTGCTTTTTCGAGACCATCTATGCTCACCTGAATCTCGTCGATGTGCAACCTTTTCAGAGAGGCCGCATCCAGCAGCAAACCGTTCGAAAACAAGATCTTCCGGAGAAAGAAAGAAGGCAGTATTTCATTGATCTCCCAAAACTTGCTGTGCATAAGCGGTTCTCCGCCGGTGATCATTATGCGCAACCCCTGCATTGCTTCAAATTGCCTCAGGACTGACCCCACCTGTTCCACAGACAACTCCGAAGAGGCACCGGCACCTATATAGCAGTGCCTGCACCTGAGATTGCAAATGTCCGTTATCTGCAATTCAAGATAACGCAGGGAAGGGGAAGGGGCTTTGACAACAGGCGGCCGCCCAGATACGATTCGATTTTCGGTCAAAAGGCCCTCGTTAAGACAATATCCAATGAATTCTTTGTCGCCCGAACTGCGACCATTGTCAGTTGCGCATTCGCCCAGGAAACGGAAGGAATCTTCATCGAGTTCGTAGAGGTCGTCACGCTTGATGTGGTAAACGGAGGGTGCCTCCAGCCACTTCAGAACAGCGTCAGACGACAGAAAGTAGGTCATACATTATTGTATACAATGGTTGCTTTATCTCGCCATTATCTTCGCCTTTTTGATATACTAAAA
>DATHCU010000148.1:0-3208 GCA_035319385.1 Thermodesulfovibrionales bacterium | reverse complement strand
CCCGGGAGACATGGGAAGGGCGTCATTCGTTCTGCTCGGCACTGAAAAAGCGATGGCTGAGACTTTTGGATCAACCTGCCATGGGGCCGGAAGGGTCATGTCAAGGCATCAGGCCATCAAAACGGCAAGGGGCCGCAGGATATGGAAAGAGCTGGAAGACAGGGGGATTATCGTAAGGTCTGCCGGAAGGGAGACACTTGCAGAGGAGATGTCCGAGGCATACAAAGATATATCCGATGTCGTGGAGGTGGTCCACCGGGCGGGGATATCAACCAAAGTGGCGAGACTCAGGCCGATGGGAGTGATAAAAGGATAGAGACACCAGTGAGAAACCTCAGTCAATGGTTTCTTCTGTGCTCTTTCCCCTTGAACCCTCGAATCCTCGAACCCTGTCTTATTTAAATATCAGATATTGAACAATTGCTGCCACGAATATGACGATACATCCGGGTAACATTAACTTGTAGATCCCCCAGAAGTCTGCCTTGAAATATTCTTTTGTAAGCACGAGGCATATGTGGACAGGCGACAGGAGCACCCCCAGAAAACCTGAGGCAAAGGCGAAAGACATGGCCGTGACTGATGTTCCGGCAAAATTCGCGATCAATGGGAAAGTGCTGCCGACAAATCCGACTGTCAACCCCGTGATCAGACCTGTTATGAACGGGAGGAGAAAAAGTATGGGAAAGACAGGTACGCCCTGTTGAAGAAAGAACAGACTCAGACCCTGCACTGCGCCGGAGTGTTCCATGGCCTCTTTAAAAAACATGATGCCCAGTATCAGAAGGATTACATCGGGAGAGATTCCGTGTTTCAAAACTTTTACTATTGGCGCCGGCCTGTATCGGTAGAACAACAGCAGGAAGATGACGGCGGCAAGCAACGCATAATGCAACTCCATATGAAATATAACCACGAGTATCAAGACCGCCCCGATCGGAAAGAATGTCCAGAGCAACCTTCCCGAAAGAGGTCCTTCCGGTTCGACCGAGCCATTAACAGTTCCCATTGCAAAGACGAACCCTGTGACGACGATGAGGACCGCGGAAGTCAAGTTCGCGCTGATGAGCGTATGCAGCTCTATTCCGGATACGGCGGAAGCCAGGAGAATGCCGGGATATAGAGGTAGTATGTATTCCCATGGATGCCTGAACCAATAGTTGATAAACCCCTTTTCTTCAGCGCTCATTTTGATGTCATGTGTCATCTCCGCCACCATCGGCGCAGAAAAATAAGCTCCTCCGACGGATGGAATGAGACCGATCAGAAGAGGCATAGATACAGTGACAATCTTCCGGTTTTTCAGGACGGCCTTAATAGAATTCATCATCCCGGCCAGAACATTGTGCTCCCGCAAGATCAGTTCGAACATCCTGATAAGGGAAAGGGAGACTATCAGTTTCACGGTCACTTCGTTTGTGACGGAAGCCTTCACGGTCGATATGACCGAGGTCAGCCCCATGCGATAGAGCAGGATCAGCAGGCCGCTGGAAAGCAACATCACAAGGCCGATGTTCATCCTCCTTCTCAGCATTAACAATATGAAGATAAATACCAGTGCAATTTTCAGAGCATCAGCCATAAGTCATTCTAGCATATGCACACATTCAGGTACTTCAATAAGCTGCAACGCAGAAACTACAGTTATGTTGTAAAAAAAAGACAGACGGGGCCATAGGTGAGGCATCCGGCGCGGAGAGCCTTTGATACCGAGTCCTACCGCTCAAGAAATTGTTCAATTTTTTCAGTGAGTTAAAGATGGGATGGCGTCGGAATCGCTTTGCCGGCAAAAGCTGGCCCCCTTCTTGCTTTTACCCTAGATGGTTCTTTGCACATACGTCTCAGGATACATAAATTTCTTGACAAATGAAGCACAGTAATGCTATAAATTTGGCATATTTATTTCGGAAAAACAGGATAATAAGTCTGCTCAGAAGTGCTTCTAATATGGTAAAGGGCCTTCATGGGAGGCCATATATTTTTGTGGAGGAGGTGATCGCTACAAGAAAGAGATGATGGAGATTCCAATACAGTTTGGTAGAGCCGCCTTCGGCGGATAGAATTGGGGAGTCAATAACAATTCGAAAATACTAAAAGGAGGGTTAGCAAGTGAGAAAATATCTGGCAGTTTTATTAGGCGTTCTTTTAATACTTAGCTTTGCAGTAACCGCTTTCGCCGACGATAAGACAGAGATAACAATCGGCGGTAAGATTCTTGAAAGAGGTTGGTTTTTTGACAATGTTACCGGCGTTTCCGGAAATGGTGTATCGCCTGTTGATGGCGAATCAGCAGCTTTTTATTCCACGAACGTCAATATCACAGTAGATGCAAAAGTCGCTGACAATATTCGCGGTATGGTAGAGTTTGAGACAGCAAAAGACGGAAACCCGAACAGCGGCCTGTTCTACTGGGGTGATAAAGCCCGCGGTTATGATGCAAAGCCGAACGCTGACATCCTGATCAGGCAGGCATGGATCCAGTATACTGGTGCGGGCATCGGCATGCCTTCAGGCATCAAGATCGGTCACATGCCGATTTCCCTGGGTGAGAAACTCTTCCTTAACAACGAAAGATTCGGCGATGATGCAATACTCGTTTGGATCGATCCCACAAAAGAATTCCATCTCGCAGCAGGAGCAGTTAAGCTGAATGAAGGCGATGTATTGTCCCACACAGACGACCTTGACGGCTATGTCCTGATCGGCACGTACATGCTCGACAAAGACAACACCTTGGGCGCCAACTTCTTGTGGGTGCACAGCGACGGCTTTTGCCCCTCTTCAGTAACAGACACCGGCGAGGTTGATGACAACGGAAATCCGATAATAATCACTTCACCCGCTCCGAATATAGACAAGCTCAATATCTACAATATTGGGGTGCATGCAAACGGTAAGATTGCAGGTTTAACCTACGCAGTAGAACTTGATAAGCAATTCGGCAAACTTAATGCCCTTGATAACGCAGCAGACTTGGGGATAATTGTCCCGACTCACGATCTTAAGGCCAAGGGCTGGGCGGCCATGGGAAAAATCGGTTACCAGCTTGATCCTGTGAACATAAGACTTGCGGCGGCAATCGGTAGCGGTGACGACGACGCTTTTGATAATGACTGCAAAGAGTTCCAGACACTGCAGGGCCCGGATTACGGGGCAACCGCAAGGCTCGTACACTACACCCAGATCTATGAGCGCACTGTCCGCACAG
>DATHCU010000147.1:0-10461 GCA_035319385.1 Thermodesulfovibrionales bacterium | reverse complement strand
GTCATCCACACCTGTCTGTTAGGATTCCAGATCCTTATATCGAGTTGGGAACCGGCCTTGAATTCGAGGGGAGAATGAAGCAGCAGGCCCATTCTGCTCATATTCAAAACGTTCAGGACAAATATATTCGAGTCATCGCTTGCCATCGAGGGAGATTGTCCGTCAGTCTCGGCTATATAAGCGATCTTTTCCTTTGGAGTCTCGGGGACTGCCCTGGGCCACCTTCTGCGGTCTTTCTGTTTCTTCATGCCTCCCTCACAAGCTACAGAATCCTATATATCCGAATGATATACTAAATACACAAATAACTCCATCCGGAGGTCTTTACATGATAATACCAAATGAGGCAGTGAAAGAGTTGATCGCGGAGATACCGGAGGGCCACAGACATATCAGGACGAGCATTGTTCTTGAAGACGGCACAGAACTCACGTTCCAGGAAGCCACGATAGCCGGCCTTGTAAGGGCCTACGTTACCGTTAAGACACATCCTTCCCTGCAGGTGGTGAGACTGACAGGCAGGAGAGTCCGGGATAGAAAACAGGGATATGCAGAATGGCAATTGACCGAGGACAAGGGTGCCTGAACAAACGGGGGTCAGGGTTGAAAAGCATATCGCCGCTTGTGTCTATCTGTAGTTAATGAACTCCATGTGATAGTCGAACTCTTTGCCCTTCAGCACCGTTATGATTGCCTGCAGGTCATCGATCTTCTTGGCCTTCACACGCACCTGATCCTTCTGTATTTCAGCCTGGATCTTCATCTTCGTATCTTTGATGATTTTCACTATCTCCTTTGCCCTTTCGGCCGAGATGCCCTGCTGAAGAGTGAGAACCTGCCTGACCGTGTCGCCCGCAGCCTGTTCAATCTTGCCGAAGACCAGGGTCTTCAGAGAAACGTTTCGTTTCACCAGCTTATTCCTGAGGATTTCAACCACACTCTTCAGTTTGTATTCATCGTCGGTCAGAAGAGTGATCTCAGACTTATTCTTATCCAGTTCGATGCTGGTCTTGCTCCCCTTGAAATCAAATCTCTGCCCTATCTCCTTCACTGCCTGCTGGACCGCATTTGATACCTCCTGCATATCCACTTTGCTCACCACATCAAAAGAATGTTCATCCGCCATTGGTCGACCCGCTCCTTTCTTGTAAGTTAACCCTTAACGCTGCAAAGAACTCTTTCCGTTTGTCCGCCCTTCAAATCTTGCAACTGATGAGTCAATCAACTCTTAACAAAAAACCTTCCCGGTTTTCAGAAATGTATATCTTCAATGCCGATTATGTGCAAATGGACTTTCTGATCATCATTGACGGACCGGAAAATGCCATCAGCTTCCCTTTGTACCATATCGACATTCTCAGCGGCCAGAACGAGCCTGAACCTGTTGAATCCCGAAGCATCCCGCTCTTTTCTTCCGGAGTCAACAAGCGCCCTGATCACGTTTTCGACAGAATCCGACCGGCCGACTTCCACCACGTAAATCAGGAGTCTGTTCCCGATATTGATTCGTTCCCTGATCAGGATGCCGTCAACACTGACACGCGACCGGCATTCAATGATCTCGAACACTTCCTCAGGGCATCCGCACCCAAGGGTAGTCTGAGCGAATCTCTTTATCTCTGCTTCTTTTGACATGACTACCGAATCCTTATTATGAGAGCCGGACTTTACGCTGCGGGACGCGAATCTCTCACTGAAAAATCGCGCAACGCACTAAATATGATACGGCAGGAGATGCTTGAAAGTCGAGGCGGGATAGAGACATTCCCCCCTTGCTCAGGGGGGAGGCTATCACTAAAGAAACCAGCGAAATCTCAATAAGATAAAATAATCAGGTTTTGCCTGCCAGAGGGTGGTGGGCACAGTGAGAAACAGTCGCGTCGGGAATGCCGCGGCTAATATCTACTCTTTCCTCTTTGTCCTGAAGGACTTCATCCTCTTCTTGCGGGCTTCTCTCTGTTTGCGCTTCTCCTTCGTGGAAGGCTTCTCAAAATAACTCCTCTTCTTTATCTCCCTGAAAAGGCCCTCCTTCTGGAGCTTATTCTTAAGTGTCTTTAAGGCTTTTTCTATATCGTTTCCAAATACTCTTATCTCCAAGTTCTTCTATCTCCATCCTCTCCCAGTATCCTTCTTCTTTCCAAAACCTCCGCCTCCACCTGGCCGGCCTGCCGGACCGCCACGCCTCTCCTTCTGCGGTCTTGGTTTTGCCTCACTCACAGTCAGTTTCCTTTCCATGAAAGTACTCCCGTTGAGAGCTTGTATCGCTTTCTGGGCATCTTCAGGTGTCGCCATCTCGACGAACCCGAAACCTCTAGGCACACCGGTATTGATATCAGTTATTATCTTGACCGATTCAACTTCACCGTTTTCCGCAAACAGTTTTCTGACATCTTCCTCAGTTGCCTGAAAAGGTAAGTTGCCCACATAAATCTTTTTTTCCATTCCCGATCTCCTGTTTCTGTCAATAATAAGAAACCCCAGGACCTTCTGAAGCACCTGAGATTGCCACCACTTCAAAAGTACAGCATCATTATAAATAAAAATGAATCCATTTGTAAATTAAATATTTCAAGTAACTTATGCAGTTGTCCCGCGCTTCCGGCCTCCATTTGATAAGGATGCCAGGCGTCCCTGTTTTCCGGATTCAATTTTTTTAGTATAGTCATTAGTATGAGTATCGTAAATCATACGGTTTACAAATTTGATGATCTGGAATCTCTCAGCCGTTACGCGGCCGCCATGTTTGCCGGCTTGTCGGAAGAGAGCATCTCGGAGACCGGCCGATTTGCTGCCGCACTGGCAGGCGGCAGCACGCCGCAACTCCTGTATTCTATACTGGGTTCAGACGCATACCGGACAAGGATTCCCTGGGGAGCGGTCCATTTCTTCTGGGGTGACGAACGCATTGTTCCCCGCAGCCACAAGGACAGCAATTATCTCCACATATATGACAATCTGCTCTCAAAGGTCCCCGTCCCTTCGGGGAATATTCATCCTGTCGACGTCGGAACAGACTCCCCCACCGTTTCTTCCGTACTGTATGAACGTGAGATAAGAGAATTCTTCGGGATCAAAGATGACAGAATGCCCCGGTTCGATCTCATAATTCTCGGCATCGGCAAAGATGGCCACACAGCCTCTCTCTTCCCCGGGCATGAAGCCTTAGGAGAGCAGTCTCATCTTGCGGCCGCCGTTGCAAACGCCCCTCTTCATTCGCGGGTAACGATTACCCTTCCTGTAATTAACAACGCCAGGAACGTCCTTTTTCTGGTCAGCGGGGAAGAGAAGGCGCTTATATTGAAAAGAGTCCTGGAAGAACAGGATCTGTCACTGCCCGCCTCTCTGGTGCGTCCTAACAACGGCAGGGTGATCTTTCTCGTCGATAGAAAAGCAGCGTCCTTGCTGAGCACGAAATGACTCAGGCCGCTTCGATCCTTATCTTCCCGGCACCCCTTGCACGCTTCAGGATAGTTGCGTCTCCCACAACCCTTCCCACGATGTTCACTTCGCTCGCGGGCACAGGATCTTCCCCTCTGCTGATGGGAGTCGGGCCGAAAAATATGGCCAGAGAATTTCCCGGAGGCCAATAACCTATATCTCCGACCTTCACCTTTGTTGAAGCCGTCTCATCAAGGGGCATCTCGACGCCTATTTCGAAATAGAACTCATCACCCCATTCTTCAGGCGCCGCCTCAATGGGGAGGACTCCAAAAACAGCCCGGGCTGTTTTCGTGTCGAAGAGGTCAGCCTCAAGGACAATACCCCTGATGGTTAGCCGAATTCTATTCATTATCGCACTCTCACCGTTCCGCTGCCTTTTGCAGGTCTGACAGAAAGACTTTTGTGAGGGCCTTCATCCTCTTCACGGGAAGAAGCATTCCGGAACCCACAGCCAATGGGCCTGTGAAAACCTCACTGCTGGCCACATGAACACCATTGTCACGCCGCTCAAAAAAGAATTCATGTCTGGCTTTCAAACCAATCTTCCTGGTCACCCACACTATTTTCTCCAGCGGGACTATCTCCTCTATCACAAGTTCCACACTGACAGGGAAGAAGAAAGGCCGAAGAGTGCATTTCAATGACTCTCCCTCCGTCAGACGCTTCTCCCCGGAGGATACTCCCGTCAGGACAGTATTCCATTCAACCCAGCAGGTCAGGTCCGTAAATGCGGCCCACACTTTTTCCTTCGTTGATCTTATTAAGATGTCTTCCGCTATTATCATTGGTTCCGGACATCGCACCACTGATAGTGATGTGTTCTAGTGCTCATTTCTTAAAAGTGTATCATAATTATGAACCCGGTTTTAGTATAATTCCAGAAGACCAATGGAAAAAATCGTGATAGGAATCAGCTCATGCCTTCTTGGGGAAATAGTCCGCTATGACGGCGGCCACGCATCGGATCGCTTCATAACTGATACCCTAGGCCAATACTTTGCCTGGGTCCCTGTCTGCCCCGAGGTCGAATATGGCCTTCCAACTCCGAGGGAGGCCATGCGTCTTGAGGGCGATCCGGCTTCCCCCAGACTAATCACAAAGAAGACCCGCTTGGATCACACGCATGGGATGGCCAAATGGATCGCTGTAAGAGTGAGGGAACTTGATGATCTTAACCTCTGCGGCTTTATTCTCAAGAGCAGGTCGCCGAGCTGCGGTCCGGGACGTGTGAATGTCTACACTGAAGATGGCATGGTTTCCGGAAAAGGCGCGGGACTTTTCAGCAGGGCATTTGCAGGCCGGTTTCCTCTGATACCTGTCATTGACAACGACAGGCTCCAAAGTCCGGCTATGAGAGAGAATTTCGTGGAGCGGATATTTGCATTCAGTCGCTGGAGGCTTCTGACCGCCGGAAGGAAGACTCTGGGGAATCTGGTGGATTTTCACACGGCTCATAAACTACTCATTATGTCCCACAGCAGGAGGCATTTGAGCATCCTTGGGAAACTTGTTGCCGAAGGCAAGAGATACTCCCTGGACAGGCTGTATGCGGAGTATATTGGAGTTCTGACGGATGGCTTACAACATATTGCAACGGTCAGGAAGAATACCGATGTCCTCGTGCATGCCGCAGGATATTTCAAGAGGCTGCTGGACAGCGACGACAAGACGGAACTGTTTGAGACAATAGAGGACTATCGCATGGGGCGTATCCCTCTTATTGTTCCTGTAACGCTCATAAACCATTATGCCCATAAATTCGACGTCCATTATCTCAAACATCAGAGTTACCTGAAGCCTCACCCCTCACAGCTTATGATGAGTAATCACGCATAGACGATGGAATATGTCCCGGGTCCGTCATCGGAGATCTTCCAGCGATTGTATAAATTTCCGGTTCGGCAGTTGATAAATATCTCTCCGCGTATTATTTTATAAACAATGGGGTGCAGATCAAAACTAATCCACTATTTTAGGAGGTCATTCTATGCGCAGTGTCTTTAGTATCTTTGTCGGTCTGTTGCTTTTTGCTTTGTGTCTGCAAGGCACATCATTTGCAGAAGAAGGGAAGGTGGTTGCAAAGGTCGGAAAGAAGACGATCACCTTAGCCGACATAGACAGGGTGATAGGTTATGCGGATCCGGAGAAGCAGAAGATGATTAACTCAAATCCGCAGTTCAAAGAGGCTGTCGTCAGACAGTATGTGCAGAGCATGGTTGTATCCGATCTGGCCAAGAAGGAAGGCTTTGACAAAAAGCCCGATATAAAGGAATTGCTCGATTTCTATGCCGATAATTATCTTGCCAATGAGTATATAAAGAGAGAGGTTACCGGCAAAATAGTCATTCCGGAAGATGAGAAGAAGAAGTACTACGAGGCTCATAAACAGGAGTTCGGAATGCCCGAAACGGTCAGAGCGCGGCACATTCTCATAAGGACGGAGCAGAACGCCTCAGAAGAGGACAAGAAGAAGGCAAAGCAGAAGGCAGAGGATGTTCTCCGCAGATTACACGCCGGAGAGGATTTTGCCAAAGTGGCCTCCGAAGTCTCTGAAGACCCTTCCACAAAGGCTGCCGGAGGCGACCTCGGGTTCTTTCCCCGCGGCAGTATGGTCAAATCGTTCGAGGACGCAGCTTTTTCTCTGAAGCCGGGCGAGATCAGCGGAATTGTGGAGAGCCCTTATGGTTATCACATCATAAAGGTCGAGGAGAAGAAAGCGCCATACACGCAGCCATACGATGAAGTCAGCGGCAAGATTCAGCAGAAACTCACACAGGAAAAGGCCCGAACCAGGATAAATGAATTCATGGAAAAGGCCACAAAGGATGCAGGGGTAGAGGTGTTCCCGTCCGCCCTGACAGGAGAAACAAAGAAATAGCGCTGTTTATCTGAAGAGGAGGAAGGCGGGGGAAGAACCCGTCTTTCTCCTCCACACTAGTCGAAATACATCAGCGCTGCTACCGTGTCAGCGCCATCTCATCCCGATCGTCTCTCACTGCACGACAACCCTGTTTCTGCCGGCGTTCTTTGCTTCATACAGGTTTGAATCAGCCCTTCTGATGAAATCTTCAATATCCTTTCGGACGTCTCCCCCGATCGCGCCGTGTGAAACTCCGATACTCGCCGTAACCGGAATATCTCTTGCGCTCTCAGTCTCTATGCAGGACCGGACCTTTTCCGCAATAGCACGGAGAAAACCCGGATCGACAGGGGAAAGAAATACAAGGAACTCCTCTCCTCCATATCTCCCCACTATATCCGAACTTCGCACGCAGGATCTCATAACCTGGGCAACCAACCTGAGAGTCCGATCCCCTGCCTGATGACCATGCGTGTCGTTAACTTCCTTGAAATGATCGATGTCCACCATCATCACGCCAATCGAATAATTGTTGCGTTTGGCAAGATACGATAGCGGCAGAATCGTATCGAAAAGTCCGCTTCTGTTAAGGACGCCTGTCAGATAGTCAATATGTGTTTGCATAGCCAGGCGGTTGCTCAAATGCCTGAACCTTATTATGGTTTCACCAAGAAACTCAAGTTCAGGAGACTCAGCGCAATACTTATTTAATGCAGAAAGGAATTTTCTAAGGTGCGCGTCATACTCGTCGCCAGGGGTCCGCTCATTGAAGATCGTCCTGACAAAATGAAAGAGCGCCTCGAATTCGGGGTGAAGCATATAGAACTCGACCCGGTAGGCCATAAGAAAGCACTCTGCAACACCCAGGACCTGCTTACTTCGCTTAACAAGACCCTCTACTTTTGATTTCGTGGCCAGCAGTTCATCCCTGAGATCAAAAGGCCTCTCAAAAACCTGCGGCAGCATGCCCTTGTTGGCTAAATCAAGGAGCCTTTCCCAGAAGATTGTATGGCTGTGCTCCTCGTCGGATATGTCTTTCCAGAATGTCCTAAGCTCTTTCGACCCGTCCTGCTCAGAGAAATTCCTGTAGAGCTCTTCCGCTTTCTTATCGAGAAGAAGACAGAGCTCAAGGATTTCTGCAAGGACATCTGTCATTTCTTGGCGGCTTCTCTGATGAGGGCCTGCCCTATCACGTTCCTCTGAATCTGGTTTGTACCCTCATAAATCTGCAGAATCTTGGCATCCCTCATCATCTTCTCAACCGGATACTCCCTCATGTAACCTGACCCGCCCATAACCTGCACCGCGTTTGTCGTAACCCGCATTGCGAGGTCCGTCGCATAAACCTTTGCCATGGCCGATTCCTTCGTGAAGTCCTTTGGTCCGCTGTCGGCATACCTTGCTACTGCATAAACGAGTGCCCTGGCAGCTTCAATCTCGGTAGCCATGTCAGCCAGCATATGCTGAACCGCCTGGAAACTTATTATCGGATGTCCGAACTGTATGCGTTGCCTGGCGAATTTCAACGCCTCTTCAAAAGCTCCCTGCGCCACCCCGACTCCCTGCGCTCCTACACCAGCCCTGGCATTGTCCAGCGTCTTCATCGCTATGATAAAGCCCATGCCTTCCCTTGCAATTAGATTTTCCTTGGGAATCCGGCAGTTGTCAAACACGAGTTCGCTCGTGGATGAGGCCCTGATCCCCATCTTCTTCTCTTTCTTGCCGAAGCTGAAGCCAGGCGTCCCCTTCTCAACAACAAACGCCGACGCCCCGCGTGCGCCCTTTGCTCTGTCGCTGATCGCGATAATAGTATATATCTCGGCTTCACCGCCGTTAGTGATCCATTGTTTGGTTCCGTTAAGTACGTACTCATTTCCGTCAAGCTTGGCGGTTGTCTGTATGCCGGCAGCATCGCTCCCCGCATTTGCCTCGGTAAGACCGAACGCAACAAGTCTTTTCCCGGCAGTGATGTCAGGGAGATACTTCTTCTTCTGGTCCTCACTGCCGAAGAGAAGCAGGGGATAGGTTCCGAGTGCATTCGCGGCAAAGGTAGTGGCCACAGCCAGGCAGGCGCGGGAGAGTTCTTCCACCGCGAGACAGAGGTCGAGACACCCCTTCCCGAGTCCGCCGTATTCCTCCGGAATAAAGAGCCCGAAGAGGTCGGACTGGGCCAGGACTTCCATAATCTCCCAGGGGAACTTCTCTTCCTCGTCCAGTTCCGCCCTGACAGGCACAACCTTCTCTTCGGCTATCTGTCGGACAAGGTCTCGTATCATGACCTGATCTTCGCTTAAGAAATAATCCATTATCTATCCTCCGATCACAAAATATTAGTTCTCTCTATTGTGCGCAAGGCCAAACTCGACATGCTAAAACCCTGACTGTGAATTTTAGCAGAAAAAGGGGTGGTTTGAAAATCCTGCCTGCCTAAACGATTGTCTCGCGCGCCAGCGTCTGCGGCCGGGCGTCAAGGGAGAGGATCTTCCTGAGAGGGAGGGATTCCTGAGAAGTTCTTGTGCGTCAGCCGGTCAAAGATATCGAACCGTCCAGTATCTTTAATCCGGTTACAGCCGAATCAGGCGCCTTCATGATCCACATTATTCTCGCCTTGACACTGGATTCCATCCACCTGACGTCCATGGTATCCCCGATAGAAAGGAAAGGAGGAGAATCGATCTTGACAGTGAGGCCGTTTCTGGAAACGTTCAGCGCACTGGCATCAAGGCTCTTCCCTTTGTAGGAGAAGGACATATCGACAGGATCTTCTACGCGTTCTTCATTCCTCTTTTCGAGGCCGTGCTTTCCGCTGTAGACGATCCCGCAGTAAGGGCAAGGTTTGAAGGCTTCTGCCGAGGCGCTGTAGGAATCCTTCCGGCATGAAGGGCATGTCAGCCGGAGCATCAAATCTTCCCCGCAATTCCGACGGCAGCAACGCTGCATTCTTTAGCAAACATATATCGCACATATAATAAATACTATACAAAAAGACATTTTGCAACTAATTAAAGGTTTTAGGCCGGGCGTCAAAGGTTCTAAGGAAAACTAATACTTTTGTTGCACTTTCAGAAGGCGCCGGGCCAGAGCCGGTGGGTATAAAGGGCGAGTTGAAGTCTGTCGGTAACGCCGACTTTCTTGTATATCCTGTTGCAATGGGACTTGACCGTCTGTTCGCTTATGTCAAGTTTTTGGGCGATTTCCTTGTTTCTGTAGCCGTGGCAGATAAGGCCGACGATCTCCTTCTCTTTCTTTGTGAGATCAATGCCCTTCTCTTCATGATTGATGCGGCAGAGGATATTCTTTATTATCTTACGGTCCAGCCACAGCTCTCCGGCGTGGGCGACTCTTATCGCCTCTTTCAGTATCTTCGAATCCGCATCCGATGAGAGTATTCCGTATACACCCTTCATAATCATGTCGGGTATCTTTCGCTCTGACTCGGGCGTCCAGGAACTATCCCCTATCAGGAGGATTCTTACACGGCTGTTCAGCGCTGTATCGGGCAGGGTGCGGAATATCTTGTGATCAACAAGAACAAGGTCAGGCTCGAGCTTCAGGATCTCCTCAACGTCAGCCCCCTCATCAAAAATGCCGATAATCTCGACACCGTCGTCATCCCTGAGTAACCTCTTTATTCCCTCGCCGAGCAGATAACTGTGGCAGCCTATAACAATCCTTATCTTCATTCCTCGAAATAGGTCGCGGATGCGCTCTCAGATTCCCAGACAGTCACGCCGGAAAGATGTATATAATCATCGTTGATCTTCTTTTTGAGAGAATCATAAATCCATTTAGCTATGTTCTCCGACGACGGGTTCTTCTCAGTAAACGGAAATATCTCATTCAGGAAACTGTGGTCAAGCGGACCCACAACCTCGTCGGTCATCTTCTTGAGGTCCCGGAAATCCACCGCGATGTCGATATCGTTCAGCTTCTCAGCGAGAACATAGACCTGCACCTTCCAGTTGTGTCCGTGGAGTCTCTCACATCCGCCCTTGTAGCCGCGCAGCTGGTGTGCCGACGCAAAACTGGTCTCTATCATGAGCTCAAACATAGGCTAATACAGCTTCTTCTTGAATACGGATATATAAGGAAGGTTTCTGAATTTGTTGTCATAGTCAAGTCCGTAACCCACAACAAACTCGTTCGGAATCACAAACCCG
>DATHCU010000146.1:0-9474 GCA_035319385.1 Thermodesulfovibrionales bacterium | reverse complement strand
CGGTTGCAAGAGATATGAGTTCGGAAGGTGTTGACACCAATTCATAGAGAATCATCAACATAACAGCGAGGACAATGCCAGCCAGCAAGATCCTCAGTTGCTCGGCCCGCAGTTTCCTGCTTGCCCGTACACCGAACTGCGCCCCGATCGTAGAGCCGAACAGAAGGAGCAGGGCGAGGCCCACGTCCACCGTATGGTTAAAAAAGGCCTGCTGGATGGTCGTGGAGATGCTGGTGATGATTATCTGAAAAAGGTCAGTCCCGATTGCTAATAACGTAGGCATCCCAAGTATGTAGATCATGGCCGGCAGCATTATGAACCCGCCTCCCACGCCCATGAGCGCACCGAGGAACCCCACCCCGAAGCCGAGCAGGACAGGAAGAATTACGGAGATCTTCACGCCCGAGGTCCTGAAATCCATCTGGAAGGGAAGGGCGAGGGCCAGTCTCCTAAGCTTCGACTCCTTCTCCTTCCGCCTTTCCTGCCTTCCGGAGAGGATTCTCAGGCTCTCCACAAACATGAAGATGCCTATCCCCCCTAAAACGATTACATACGCTACCCTGATCGCAAAATTCAGATCCCCCACCAGCCTGAGAAATTTCACAGCCTGAACGCCTATCGTGCTTCCGAATATGCCGCCTGTAAAGAGCACTATCCCGAGCCTGGTATCCACATTCCCCGCCCTTTTGTGCGCATATGCTCCCGAAGCGGAGGATGCAACGAACTGATTTGAACCGCTTGCAGCGGCAACGGCCGGCGGAATGCCTATCATCATGAGCAGAGGTGTCAGAAGAAATCCTCCGCCGACACCAAACAAGCCTGAGAGGAACCCAACGAGTGCACCGAGTCCGAGTATAAGAAGAATATTGACGCTCATTCCCGCGATTGGCAAATAGATATCCACTCTTTCTCTCCTTAACAGCATTCTAGCAGATAAGGTAGTGAGCGACAATCTTGCGCGCGGGCCGATGCGGCACAGTGCATTAATGCCCGCGGCAAAGTGCAGGCCGGACGTTTGAGGTGGATCTCGCAGGGGGATGGGTGAAACGACGGGTCGGGTGCGCAGTCCTACAACTTTACATCTAGAAGCGCGGCAAGTCTCGAGAGGTGGTTCTTTTCTTCCCTGGCAATAGTGCCAAAGACAAGCCTTGCCCTCTGCTCCTGTATTTGGTTCCCCATTCTGAGATAGAGGTCGTAGGAATTAGTCTCGAGTGAGAGAGCCAATTCCAGCGTCTCCCGAAGCGCTTTTCCCCTTGCCCAGGAAAGCGCATTACTCACGCGTATCCCGCCTTCCATGAAATCTCCGGATTCTTCGGAAGGGACAGATGCGATCGACGGCTTCCGGGAATCCTCGGCCGAGAGGTCCTTGTAGAGCCGGGCAAGTGCGGACTTATGCCCTTCTTCTGCTGCGGCAAGCCCCTGAAATATCTTGACCGCATCTTTGTCGTCTGTCATGCCCGAAAGTTCCGCATAGAATCTCCTGGACCCTTCTTCCAGCGCCCAGGCCAGGCCGGCAAGTTCTTCTGGGCCCGAAGCCATGGTAAAGTAAGCCATCCCTGCCTCAGGCGGGCCCTCTGCTGTAAGACCCTCCCATGCCTTTATGCCGCCCTCCATGCTTGACACCTGGAATCCCGCTGAAGATAAGGTCGACGCAGCAGCCCGGCTGCGTACACCGGAGGCTCAATAAGCGATCGTGGGTTTCCCCGGATCAAGCTCACCGAGCCGGTCATGCAGTTCACCCAATGGAATCAGGAGCGCGCCGGGCAGGTGACCGCCTTCATATTCCCCGGGCTGGCGGACATCCACAAGGTTGTAATCATGAGGATTCTTGTCCCTGAGGAACTCGCGGACTTGTTCTGTGGTCATAGTAGATACGGACTTAAAATAATCCAGAATGCCCATATATGCCTCTTCGGACGACGGTTAAGTTAATTGTACATCAGTTTGCGTTCCAGGTCGGTTGAACGGGAGATCCTCTTGGCTTCATCGAGAGTGATGAGATCTTTCCTGCAGAGCTGAATGAGGTGCTGATCAAGGGTCTGCATCTGGTATTCATCGCGCCCTTTTTCAATATAACTCTCGATCTCATCGAGGTGGCCTTCCCTTATACATGCCTTTATCGTAGAGGTCGTATACATGACCTCCAGGGCCGGCAGCACCTGCTCCCCGCTCTTGCCTCTTACGAGCCTCAGAGATATGGTGGCAACCAGGGTCTCCGCAAGTCTGTGGCGGAGATTTTCGTGGGTCTGCGGCGGATAGAAACCCATCATCCGGTTAATCGTAGATGCGGCATTATGCGTGTGCAGCGTGGACAGGACAAGATGACCCGTCTCCGCTGCCTTGATGCAGGCATCTATCGTGTCGAGATCTCGCAGTTCACCAACCATGATGACATCAGGGTCCATGCGCATCGCAGCCTTCAGAGCCCCTCCGAAACTGTCGGTGTCGATGCCTAGTTCCCGCTGAACTATGCAGCTCTGGTTCGAATGAAAGATAAACTCGATCGGGTCCTCGATCGTAATGATGTTGTAATTGAAATTGTCGTTTATGAAACGTATCATCGAGGCCATTGTAGTGGACTTGCCGTTGCCGGTCGGACCGCAGACGAGCACCAGTCCGTTCGGGGCCTTGACTATGTTGCCGAGGACTCCCGGGAGATTCAGCTCCTGAAAGGTCCCCACATGGTGCGGTATAACACGCATAACGATACCGATGCTGCCCCTCTGACGGAAGATGCTGACCCTGAAACGCCCTACATTCGCCAGAGCGTAGGATGTGTCGAGCTCCTTCAGATTTTCGGGCAGCTTCCTGCCGTTCTGTTCCATAACGGTAGATGCTATGAACTCGGTATCGCTTTTTGTCAGGACATTCAGTTTAGAGCGGATCAAATGTCCGCGCGCCCTGAACATGGGGGGGGTGTCCACTTCGAAATGGATGTCTGAGACCTTCTTCTTAAAAGCGATATCTAAGATTTGTGTAAGGGTTGCAATATCCATTGAAATTCCCTTTCTTGAATTATACTCACAGGCCTATAGGTGTCAAGCTCCTTATTGTTGAGAGGTCTTTCTGAGCAGTTTACGATATAGGAGGTTCTCCACCACGAGTCCCGCCTCGTTTGCCAGCATCGCCAACGCGTCGCTGTTGACGGGCAAGGCCTCTCTTCTGCCGAAATCGCCGTAGGTCAGAGTCATGACTTTCCCGTTGCTCTTCATGGGAAGAATGATTACGGAGGGCCTCAGCGGGGCGCCGACAGCTTCAAACAGGTATTCCTTAAGGACTTCATCGTCGCTTTCCCCGAAGAAGAACTGTGCCTTTGCGATCACGTCCCGGAATACCGAATGCGCTGGAAGAGGGATTCTAACGGCAGAGACCAACTCCGGCTCCCTGCCCCTTCCAGCCGAAATGCCTATCGCCCTCTCCCCGATGATCTCGGATGGCCGGACAATAAAGGTTATGGCCCGTTCAAATACTTCGCCGACAGATTGCAGAAGCGCCAGTGACACCTCCTTCGGTTCGTGAATGTTCCGGAGAGTCAGCACCCGGTCTCTGATCTCAGCGAACTGCCTGAAATCTGCCACCGGTTCCCGCCGCCTGCCGAAAAACCCTTTGACATACGATTTCAGGGTATCAAAAAATCTTATCGCATCTTCGATAAATGCTGATTTCCTGAACCTTTTTGAAGGCTTCGGGAAGACAGCCAGAACACCGTCATGGTAAGACTGGAACGTAAAATCATAGTCGACGGGCGAAACCAGCTGAATGATAGAACCATGCGGGTACTTTGACATCAACTGTTCTCGTATGCTGACCACTTTCTCTTTAGAAAGCATGCCTTCGGGCGTATCAGGGTAGTCAAGAACAAGGAGCGGCGCAGCCTTAATCAGGAGGCACTGGGATATAATGCGGTCGAGTTCTTCTTCGCCATCGGTAACGAATACCAGCCCTCCTTCATCCTTGCACACCGTCAGGATAGAATGTTTCATGAACTCATCTTCACTAAAGAGGATAAGGGCCTGAGTCTGACCCTCCTGCCTGGCAGAACTATCATATGGAGCGCTGCCGGAACGGGACCTCTCGAGGAACGAGACGAATGTTTCCTGTTCTTCCGGGGGGAACTCCGACAATGTCTCTTTTATCTTCTGGCGATGTATTTCGCTGGGGTCGAATATCTCGTTTTCCATGGAAAACTGGGGCATCTTTCTTTCGAGATGGTCGAGGTCAGCAAGCCCGAGGTCGTCAGCTGACAGGACCGACTCCTCGTCCTTCTTTATTTGTGCCCCATCGGAAGATATCACATCCGTGTACAGATCTTCGTATGCCTGGATATCCGTCCCCGACTGGCGGTCTCGTTCCCTCTCATCGAATAGCCTGAGGGCATCCATCAAGACCATTTGCGCGTCAAGGCCTGTTGCCTGTTCCATCTTGCCTATCGGATAACTGCATTCAGGTGTGACAGCTATATCTTCCGAGTCGAGCGTGAAAGTGCCCTGAGTCCAGCCGATCAGTTCAACGATAGTTATCTCGATCAGCTTCCTAAGTCCTTTTGACGCCTGTTCCTGTGTGAGCTTGCCGAGTTCGATGAGCGTTGAGAGCAGGGGTTTGCGGGCCTTTCCCGCCTTTCTCTGTGTTTCAAGGGCTGTTTCAAGATCTCTCTGGGTTATGGCCTTCGTTCTGACCAGAACAGTGCCGATGCGGACCCTGTTGTTGAGGTGACTTGCCCCTACAATATACCCGTCGCTGAAAATGATACGGCTTTCACCCCTGCTTCCTTTTACGGAAAAAGTGCCCGACTTTCTCGTAGTGTGCAGCAGTTGAATGATGTCAACTATATGTAAGTGCTCTAAGTCGCCGGTAAAAGCCATTTCAGATATATGACCATATTGGGTCTCTCAGACATAGTGAAGAATAACACAAAAAAAGCGGAGGGGTAAACAGACAGCGAATGACGGATGTTCCATTGGCCGGCCGCTTGGAGAGCAGCGGCATGATTGATACCCGAGCCAAGGGTGAAGATGGATATCCCTTGCGGGAGGGGCTATAATCTAATACAAAATAAGACGGAGCCTCTTATGACGGAACTACACTTCCTGGCAATTATTCTTCTTTCGATTTCCGCCAGCCTGGACAATTTCGGAGTCGGCATATCCTACGGGCTGAGAAACATCTGCGTCCCTGGGTATTTAAATCTCTTCATAGCCTTCGTCAACAGCTCCGGCACCTTGCTGGCAATGCTTTTTGGCACGGGCATGTCACGTTTTGTGAGACCTCCCGCTGCTGATTATGCGGGAGCTTTTCTACTGATCGGCGTCGGCACGTGGATTCTAATCATGGAACTCAGGAAAAGGGGAGTCCAAAAGTCTCTTCCCCGTGCACAGTCCGGAGGACCGGGTATCCGGGAGAAAGGTGTAATCTCGAAGATCTATTCGGTGATCGATGACCCGTTTGCAGCGGGATTCCTCTGCTCTGGGAATGTGACAATGAGGGAGGGCGTGGTTCTTGCCTCCGCGCTAACACTCAGCAACTTTTCTACGGGAATGGCAGCCGGCATGCTGGGATATAGTCTGGCTCTAACAACGGTCTCGGCCTTTGTGTTCAATGTCCTGGGGATATCAACCGGACAGAGGATCGGACGCTTTTCACGTGCAGGAATAATAAAGGACATTTCAGGCATAACGTCAGGCATACTGCTTGTGTTGATCGGTATTTATGAGGCGGCCGGGTGACACATAAGCCTGTCCCATCCGGATATCTCAGCTCTCCTGTGAACAGGGCATAGGCTCGATCGCCGAGTATGCGGTGGCAACGGTATATTGCGCAGCAGCCGGCGGGCAATGTACATTACAATATAATTACTATTCCCTCGAGCTGACTAATCAACCTGAGCATCGGGAAGAAAATAAGGAGATGCAAGAAGAGATGACGGAGAGATATTTTTCTATTATTGCGAAAGAACTTGGAGTCAGGGACACCCAGGTCAAGTCTGTCTCGGGGTTGCTTCAGGAAGGAGCCACGGTGCCGTTCATTGCAAGGTACCGGAAGGAAGCAACCGGAAGCCTTGATGAAGTTGCGGTCGCCGCAATCAGGGACAGGCTGGAACAGCTGGCTGAACTGGACAAGCGGCGTGAGGCGATCCTCAAATCTCTGGATGAGCGGGGACTCCTGGATGACGAGTTGAAGAGTAAGGTCGAAGGCGCTTCCTCCATGACCGAGCTGGAGGACATCTATCTGCCTTTCAGGCCGAAGAGACGCACACGCGCTATGGCTGCAAAAGAGAAGGGACTCGAGCCGCTCGCGGGGATGATCTTCGGCCAGGGTGAAATGGACCCCGAGCACGAGGCCTCAGCCTTTGTCGACCCCGAGAGAGGGGTTGAATCCGTTGAGGATGCCCTCGCAGGAGCGCGTGATATTATTGCCGAATGGGTCAGTGAGGATCAGCATGCCCGGGAGAAGATGCGTGAACTATACGTGCAGAAAGGCCTGCTGAAGTCGAGGGTAGTCTCAGGCAAAGAGGAAGAAGGTGTGAAGTACCGTGACTACTATGAATGGGAGGAGCCGGTTTCAGGCGCACCGTCGCACAGGGTCCTTGCAATACGCCGGGGAGAAAAAGAGGGGTTTCTGAGCCTCCGGATAGTTCCGCCCGAAGACGAGGCTATTGCTCTCCTCGAGAGCATATTCATTAAGGATACGTTGCCCGCCTCCAGGCAGGTGCAGGCGGCTCTACAAGACAGCTACAAAAGGCTTCTCTCGCTTTCGATAGAGGCTGAAATGCGCCTAGCATCCAAAAAGCGCGCGGATGAACATGCGATAAAGGTGTTCGTGGAAAATTTGAGGCAGCTGCTGCTTTCCCCGCCGCTCGGGAGAAAGAACATCCTTGCGATTGATCCCGGATTCAGGACGGGCTGCAAGCTGGTGTGTCTCGACAGACAGGGGAAACTCCTCATAAGCGACACCATCTATCCCCACTTCTCGGAAAAGGGCGCTTCAGAAGCAGGCACAAAGATCAGGGAACTCTGTGAAAGATTCGGGATTGAAGTTATAGCCATAGGGAACGGAACCGCGGGCAGGGAGACCGAAACCTTTGTCAGGTCTCTTGATCTGCCGGCGGACATCGCGGTCGTGATGGTAAACGAGAGCGGCGCATCTATCTATTCAGCTTCTGATGTGGCACGGGAGGAGTTCCCTGACCAGGATGTGACTGTGCGGGGTTCCGTCTCGATCGGGAGGCGGCTTATGGACCCCCTGGCGGAGCTGGTGAAGATCGATCCCAAGTCCATAGGGGTGGGACAGTACCAGCACGATGTGGACCAGCCAGCGCTGAGGAGGAGCCTTGACGATGTTGTGGTCAGTTGCGTCAACGCGGTGGGAGTTGAAGTCAACACGGCCAGCAGGGAACTGCTCACTTATGTGTCCGGGCTGGGGCCGCAGCTTGCAAGGAATATTGTTGAATTCAGAAACAGCTACGGACCTCTCAGATCGAGAAAAGAGCTTAGAAAGGTACCTCGCCTCGGACCAAAGGCCTTCGAACAGGCAGCGGGTTTCCTGCGCATCAGAGATGGGGAGAACCCCCTCGATGCAAGCGCCGTGCACCCGGAGAGTTACCACATCGTTGATGAGATGGCCCGGGATCTCGGGTGTTCAGTCACTGATCTGATGCGCGAGAGCGCACTCAGAAAGACCATTGATCTGAACAGGTATGTGACCGACAGCGTCGGCATCCCGACCCTGACCGATATAGTGGCTGAACTTGCCCGCCCGGGGCGCGATCCCCGCGAGCAATATGAATCATTTGCATTTGCGGATGGGATTGAGAAGATTGAGGACGTCAGGTCCGGCATGAGACTCCCGGGGATTATCACCAATATCACTGCTTTTGGCGTATTCGTGGACATAGGCGTACATCAGGACGGGCTTGTCCATATAAGCGAACTCTCTGACAGATATGTGAAAGACGCGAGTGAAATAGTCAAAGTCCATCAAAAGGTAATGGTCACGGTCCTGGACGTAGACCTTAAGAGAAACCGGATCGCGCTTTCAATGAAAAGTCGGCATGACAAGCTCAAAACTCCGTCGAAGGAAACGGAAGCGAAACATGCCGATGCGAAGATTTCGAGGGAGGGCAAGGATAAGAAACCTGCGCGCTTTTCGAATACACCCTTTTTCGAAGCGCTGAAAAACAAATAGAAGCCGCTGCACTTTACTGACAGGCAGTGCAGCTTGATGCTTACGAACTTGAGTGGAAATCATATATAATTGTCTTCAGAAGTTTCTGGCCCGCATTTTAGGCATAATGTGGGGTCGCAATAACTTGCTTAGGAGTGGAGAAGATGCCGGAGATGGATGAAAGACTGAAGGAGATCTCAGAGAAGATCAACGCTCACATAACCGCTGTAAGAGGAACGCTCGAGCTTCTGGATGCCTCTGTTTCCGAGGATGATCTGCGCAATCTCATACTCAAGGCCATCGAGAGGATGGACAAGATGCAGGCGCTATCCGATGAAATGTTTGCGGGCCTCAGGCAGGCTCTTGAGAAGATTGGCAGATTGCAGGAAGGCGACAAGGACTGATTCCGGAAACATGGTCCCGGATTGACATTAACTGCGACGTCTGGTACGATGATTCAACGTCGCAGAATATTGCATCTCTAGAGATGCGAATAACTACCATACGAGGTGAAGATGAAAGCAAAGGCGATCACCAAGACAGTGAAGAAGGCTGAGAAGAAGGTATCAAAACAGGTAAAGAGTGTGAAGAAAGAGGTTGCCAAGCAGGTCAAGAGCGTTAAGAAGACAGTTGCCAAGAAAGTAAACGACGCGAAGAAGACGGTTGCTAAGAAGGCAAAGGTTGTCAAGAAAGCCGTCGCAAAGAAGGCGAAGGCCGTCGGCAAACTCGTATAAAATCAGTAGAGCGGCACAATAAAGATATTCTTTGTGCTTATAGCTATGCTTCTGACTTCGGGGATCTTGCGGAGTTGTTCCAGGTAGGCTGAGACCACCTGAGGCGACTTCTGGTAATAGGCCAGTCTGTACAGGGCCTTTACATGATCGTTTTCCACGTTGATTATCTCAAGATTGACGTTCTTGAATACTGAAGATATGGCGTGGGTAATGCCCGAGACATCGTCCGTTTCTATCTTCATATAGATCATGCTGTCAATGGGTTTGTTCTTCCTCAACTTGACGGAGAAGAATCTGTTTTCCTCAAAGCCCTCCGCTTCTTTGCAGTTCCCCGCATGAACAATGAAAGTCGCTTTCAGAAGAATGCCTTTGTGAGGGGCATTGTTGAGGGTTGGCACACAGAAAGGACAAGCGGCATAGTTGTCATCGAGAAAATCGAGTTCCACAGGCAGTCCCTTTTGACTTGAAGAAAAGAAATTCCAGACCTTGAAGAAGGACTCCTCTTTCTTCCTGAGTGCGGAAAGCCGCACTCTGTCGATTAACTGAAGCTCAACGAAAAGCCGCTCAGCTTCGGGGACAG